>DASTVU010000505.1:0-4155 GCA_035758935.1 Pyrinomonadaceae bacterium
GCTGACCCAACCTTTTAGCTCGATGCGGTAGAGCGCAGGGTAGAGTGCGCCCTGTTCGACGGTGAGCATTTCGTCAGACATTCTGCGGATACGCTGGATGATGCCGTAGCCGTGTAATGGGCCGAGGGAGAGGGCCTTGAGAATGAGCATGTCGAGCGTGCCTTGCAGTAGATCTGCCTTTGGATTGGTCATGCAGCCTAACACCTAAACGTTTTAGGCATGGTAGCGCATGATACCTAAGATGGCAAGGCAATCCACAGATTACGCAGATTCATTCAGCACTGCGGACACCGACTTCATCCAGGTGGTACAGGAGATCGGCAGGATCGTTATAGACTCGGTAAGCACCGGCGCGTTCCAGTTCCTCGCGACCATAACCACCCGACAGCAAACCAACTCCGAGCGCACGAGCACGTCGTGCTGCGAGCATGTCCCAGATGCTGTCGCCGACTACGACTGAGTCACTGCAATCAACACCGAGTTTTTCAGCCGCCGCGAGAAACAGATCCGGATCGGGTTTCGCATGTGTAACGAGATCGCGCGTGATAATCGGAACGTCCTCACTAATTCCGAGTAGACGAAGCGACAAACTCGCGCTCTTGAGATAACCACTCGTCGCTATCGCCCACGGCACTTTTTTCTCTGTTAAGTACGACAACAACTCCGCAGCGCCCGGCAGCGGCCGAACCTGCGACGCATAACGCTTGAACGCGTCGCCGTGCGCCTGCTGGAGTCGCTCAGCCTCTTCCTTCGAAACCGTTTCCCCGGTCTCGCGCAACAGCGCATTGACGAAAAGACCGCCGCTCATGCCGATCTGCCGGTGAATGCGCCAGACGGCGAGCTGCATGCCGCCCGATTCAAGTGCTTCACGCCAGGCAAGAACGTGTTGATAGACGCTATCGACGAGTGTTCCATCGAGATCGAAGAGAAATGCTGTTTGCCTTGGGGTTGTTTCGCTTTGTGTCATCTCGTTTTATCCAATATCATCAAACGCCCTGGGAGGACCATCGATGAAGATCTTGTTTGTGTTTGCCGTCGGATTAATCATTATTGCAGCCCTCATAACAACGAGTCTGCAAGCCGCAGCTCCAGCCGCGATACTCTTCGATGATTTTAGCTACACAAATAAAGATCAGCTAAAGAAGAACGGCTGGATCCTTCGTACTGAAGCGGGCTGGCCGGGTGTACCCGGAGCAACGTGGAAAGAAGAGGGCGTTTCACTTCATAAAGAATCTTCCGATCAGTTCCTGCGAATGACTTCATCAACCGAAGGCACAGGCGCGACGACGACACAAACTCAAATCTGTCATCAACGCAAATACTTCGAAGGCACTTACGCAGCTCGCGTGCGTTTCACCGACGCTCCCGTTTCAGGACCGGGCGGCGATCAGATTGTCGAGAGCTTCTACACCATCAGTCCACTGAAGGCGCCGATGGATCTTGACTACAGTGAGTTGGATTTTGAGTATTTGCCGAACGGCGGCTGGGGCATCGATGGACCAACGCTCTACGCCACAACGTGGGAGACGTTTAGTCCGGAGCCAAACTGGAAGAAAGACAATGTCTTCAAGACGACAAACGGCAGCCAGGCGGGCTGGCACAACCTCGTGACGCAGGTGATGAATAAGAAGGTTCGTTATTTCGTCGATGGAAAATTATTTGCGGAACACGGTGACGAGTATTATCCGGAGGATACGATGTCGATCAACTTCAACCTCTGGTTTATTCGTGACGGAATGACTAAGTCGACGGAACGGCGACAGTATCAGGAAGACATCGACTGGGTGTTTTTCCAGGCGAACAGTGCACTGACGCCGCAACAAGTCGAGGCAGCAGTGGCTGCAATGCGGCGGTCATCACGCGGTTTCCGTGATACTGTCCCTCCCAAAGTTCCGGCTCTTGTGAGCCCATGCAATTTCTAAAACCATCCGCAGATTACGCAGATTATTTTTCTATGTAATCTGTGGATTACTATTGCGTTTTCTGGTTCTCTGTTCGCTTCTCTCCCTTTTTATTTTTCAGCCACTCGTCGATATTTTCGCGGATAAACTCGCCCATATCTTCAAACTCGCGCGCTGACTTCTCCCAGAACTCGCGAAACTTATTTGAATCGAAGGCGAAGGCGTACCCGCGCCCAAAGCCTCTCGTTGGTCCCAGTTCATCCTCATAGTAAGCAGCAAGTTGACGCGACGCCATTGCGACCACGGTTAACGAGCTGCCAGTCGCCAACGGTTCAAAAATCGCACCAACATTCGGATCAAGCTCCTTGAGACGCGCAAGCACGCGATTGTACTGCTCAGTGCAGAACGCCGCCGCGTCTTCCTTCCCACCGGTCCATTCTGACTGCAGTGCCATACGCGACGTGCGTCGCAGCACATTGATCAGCTTCACTAACTCCTTTTCTCTCTCCATACACACTCCCATCCTGAAATCTTGCCAATCTTCTCTTACTTACAACCAACGAACAACGGCACGCAACGCACTCTCTTGCGTCTCGGCCGGCATCCGCCGAAGTAAAATCCTCTCCCGAATCCGTGCACAAACTCCGGCTCATCCACTTCGAAGTAAGCCAGCAGCTCGCGCGCCGCGATCCGCGTGACCTCCGGCGACGCCGATTCGCTCAACGGCGTGAACAACGGTTTGACGGCCGGCTCGAGTTCACTGAGTCGAGCGAGTACACGGTTGTATTGCGCGATGCAGAACTGTGTCGCGTCTGGTTCCGGCCTGGTCCAGGCCGCGTAACCAGCCGCGCGCGCGATCCGTCGCAACACGTTAAGCAGTTTCACTGTTTCTTTTTCCATCTGGTTCTCCTCTAAAATTTCTCTCGCAACAGTTTCTTGCCGTGATGAATCCTCCACTTCACCGTCGACAACGGAATCCCCATAAACGCCGCAATGCGGTTCAGCGGCATCTCGTCCAAAAAGCGCAACCGCAATGGCATTGCGTAATCCGCAGGAAGACTTTCGAGCGCCGCGATCATTTCTTCGTCACGTTCCTTCTCTGCCAGCGGCTTCGCGAGGGCCTCGATCTTTTCGAGCAGCGCTTCGTCGAGTGCCACTCGTTTACTCATCTGCACCGTTTCGCTCTTACTAAACCTCAATGCACGATGACGCGTTATCGCCGAGAGCCATGCCGGAAACTTGCGCGGCTCCTCGATGCCGGGTAGTGCCTTGAAGGCTAGTAGCAGCGAGTCCTGCGCCACGTCCTCCGCATGATCGGCGCCGACGATCGTCCTTGCCAGCCGTACGACGGCAGGCCGGTAGCGCAACACGAGCTCTTCAAACGCCTCCAGGTTCCCGAGAATCGCCGCGATTACCAGCACTTCATCGGGCGATTCAGACCGTGTCATCATTGTTATAGAGACATCTTACGAGGGAAAAGTTAGGTGGGTTTGCCGATTTATTTTCTTTAAACACGCCCACCACGCTGCGTATTATGTAAGCGGGAGTTTATCTCGGAGAAAGGGGCAGCCCGATGGCGAGTGGAGAGGTCGACTTTTACGAAGTGCTTCAGGTAAGTGACACCGCTGAACCGGAGACTATCAATCGAGTCTATCGAATCTTCGCGCAGCGTTATCACCCTGACAATCATGAAACGGGAAATGAAGCCCGGTTCCGTGAGATAACTGAGGCTTACACAATACTCTCCAATCCGGAGAAGCGCGCGCAATATGACGCCACCAGTCAGAAACGGCGCCGTGATCGCTGGCGAGTCGTTTCAGAGGGCGCTACGTCGGAGAACAATTTCGAGCTTGAGCAGGCAGTGCGTCTCACAGTGCTTGAAGCTCTCTACACGCAGCGCCGTGTCGAACCGTCGACCCCGGGCATCTACCTGCGCGAGCTCGAACGCATGCTCGGACGCCCGCGTGAGCATCTGGAGTTCACGCTTTGGTTTCTCAATCAGAAGAAGTTGATCAGCACGGACGACTCGAGGATGTATTTGACCGCCGACGGCGCCGAATATCTCGAAGAAGCCTACAGAAGTAATCTTCAGCGGAAACGATTACAGTCCAAAAACGAATAATCCCTCCATTTACTCGGTTCGAACTGTAGGGGCGGCCCTCCGTGGCCGCCCGTGGTTTTAATAGTGTCCGCCAAAGCCGAGGCCATCCGTTTCTTGAATCTGGTGGACAAACCACGGGCGGCCACGGAGGGC
>DASTVU010000506.1:0-5548 GCA_035758935.1 Pyrinomonadaceae bacterium
AAAGCGATATTAGTTTCAAGTAGCGAGCAGTGTTGACACGAGAGAATGCGACGTATTGCGGAGCGAACGTCGAAAGCAATTCACCGCGTGCAATATCCGACCACAACTTTCCATCGTTACTCGCCTGAATAACGTACTCACGAATGTCACCTTCATGCTCGCGGTGATTCTGTCGCGACATCAGCACCACCCCAGACATTGCCACAGGCGCGCGAAATGTAATCATCAGTTCCACCTGCTCGCGAGCAGGGCCACGCTGATCGCCAACAAGGATGAAGGTCGTCGGATCGCCGTCGATTGCAGAGCCCGCCGCCGCACCCTCGACTTCGGCTTTGGCGCCGAGTTTGGACATGATGCGCGTGTCAAACAGTAAGCTGCGAATTTCCCCTTGCGTTATCCCGACACTGGGTTGGAAACAATCGCTCTTCATGTACATGAGAAGCGACCTGCGCAGTTGGGCCAACACAGGATTAGCTTCGCTCTCCCTCGTGACGTCGATCGCAGAGACAAGCAACTTGCCGTTACCAACCCCACCCTCAAACAGAAGGCCGAGCTTGTAGTTTCGATTCCAATCGTCGATGGCCCACACTACAGGTTCCAGGTCAGCAGGCAAACGATCCATATTGATCGCCCGCGCTCCACGAACGATCTCCGCCCATTGCCAGTCGAAATGCTCAGACGTTAAGAACCCATCGATCATATGATCTTTGGTCCTGCCGCTATTTCGTTTAACCCAAATACCCAACATCCGTCCCCATGACGGTATCATCTGGCGATTCCAGAAGATCGGCACAACATCGAGTGGCGGACTGCTCCAATCGAGATCGTTGCTGCGCGGCGCAAAGAGAACCTTGCCACCACTAGCAAGCTTTGCTTCAGCTTCTTCCCAGGAATTGGTGACCAGAACATCGCCCACGCGAGACTTCTCGCATAAAGCACCCAGTGGTGGATCAGTGCTCATTCGCGCAGTTACATCAGGAGCCGGATAAACACGAAACTTCCAGCTATTTTCGAAATAAGTCGAGCCGCGCACGACGCCCGGTCGCACAATAATCTTGCGTGTGATCGGTGCAAAGAAGGTGGACGGCGCAAGCGTCACAGTTAATTGGTGCTCGCCGGGGCCGAGCTTCGAGAGATCAAACGAAACATTTCCCAGTTCAATATTCTTTCCAATCGGAATCGTCTTCGCATCCCATTCACCCACGAATGAATCATCAATACGCCAAACGGCCTTCCCATCTTCCATCGGTTCCGCACCGTAGTGAGCGACTTCCACGGGCACTTCCAGTCGTTCAGTATCGATAAAAACATACTTTGCGAATCGAGCTAACGGAACGGTGGTATTGCAGAAGTCTTTGAACTCCTCGGCCCTCACATAACCTTTCGGCTCCCAAAAGGGATCGAGCAAACCGACAAGGGCCGTGCCCTGTCCGAGATAGTCGTGCAGATCGAGAAGCTGGAAACCGCTGAGCCCGCGCGTTCTCAGGTTCGCCTCGATCTCTTCTTTGTAAACCAGGACTTGAAAACGGCCCGAAGCCTGTGCGAAGTCCTTATTCTTTTCGAGCAGCCCATGCGCTTTGAGCGAGTCGCGAAAGATCTCGTAGTTACCGGGCCGCATGTAACCGGTGAACTTCTTGATCACGTCAAAATCGGGATACGCGCACCATTGACCAATCTCGTGCGAGATTACGGGAATGTTGATGTCTTCGAGCGATTCATCGTAGTCGCCGCCAAACCAACCCGACTCACGTCGCAGCATCTTTGGTCCAATGCGTTGAATCGCGAGGAAGTCGCTACCTTCAGTGACATTCTCAATTTGTCGTTCGGTGTGACCGGTCCCGCGCGTGTACAAGCGACGTGGATCTTTCTTGCGAAAGGTGTCGGCCCATTTTGCTAACGCGGGTTGCCAGTTTCCTTTCGGCTCGTTACTCGCCGACAACAACATGAACGATGGATGATTGCCGTAAGCCTTAATCATCCGTTCAGTTTCTTCGTAGAGCATCCGCTCCATCGGCGTGTCGGGGCTGATCTCGTTCCACATTCCCGGCTCGGGTTGCAGGTAAAAGCCTAGAGTGTCTGCCGCTTCAAACGCCGCTTCGGGTGGACACCACGAATGAAAGCGCATGTGGTTCAATCCCCATGCGCGAGAGGTCTCAAACAGTTTTTTCCAGTACGCAACGTCAGTTGGAGCATAACCAGTGAGAGGAAAGTCGCCGCCGTGGTGCGTGCCTCTGAAGATGATTGCGCGACCATTAAGTTGAAACTCTTTACCTTCGGCTTTGAATTCACGCAGTCCGACGTTCAATTCCAGATTTTCATCAACGCCATTTCCCTTCAACCACAAACGGAGCGGATATAACTGCGGATGAAATTCATCCCATTTGACTGCGTCCGCGCGAATAGGAACCTCGACTTCAGCAGTTCCGCCCGTGTCGTCCCACGTTACGGGGACAACACCGATGTCAGGCCAGACTGCTGTTAAAGTTCCCGATCCACTTAATCCTGTTTGATTGCCTATGCGGACTTTAATAAGCAGTGTTTTCGATGCGAGCCGCGGAAAGACCTGCGCATCTTCAATCCAGACGCGTCCGGTCGACGAGAGCTGCATCTTTCCCGTGATTCCGTTCCAACTCGCCGCGAGTGAATCCGAAACACTGTGCGCGTCAGGCCGGTACGGCATGATCATGCGATTGTCGACGCGGATCGTGAGTTGATGACGACCCGGTGTCACTGTTCCGAAGTCAAAAACGTGCGGCGCAACCAGACTTTTTTCCGAACCGATCTTTTTATTGTCGAGCCAGACAGTCGTTTCCCAGTGTGGTCGCTCGAGCGTCAGGACCACGCGGCGGCCGGCCCAGTTCTGCTGGATAAAGATCTCGCGTTGATACCACGCTACGCCAATATAGTGACGCGGCGGCTGCGATAAGAAAGGAACTTTGACGTTCCTCTCGGTGTAGTCTTTGTAATCTTCACGCAGATACCAGAAACGATCGTAGAGCGATAGGACCCACGGCGTCTTCGTGCTGATTTCATCGCCGTGATTTTGGGATTGAAGAACGCCCGGAAGTCTGATGAACCCCGGGAGCCGCACGCTGTACCACTGTTGATTGACGCCCTCATCATTACGATCGACAGCAAAACGCCAAAAGCCGCTGAGATCCTGAGGTATCGTGACGTGCGGCTGAACCTGCGCTCGCGCCGGTAACAGGCAAACGCTCAACAGCAATGTGATGAAGATTATGCGAACCTTTAGCATGCGTTGTTGCGCCAGTAGGTTTTGACAGGATTTACAAGATTTTCAGGATTACAGGATACATCTTGTAAATCTTGTTAATCCTGAAATCTTCGTCTCAACTCAGCATCAAGCTTCTTTAAATCCGGTTTCTTCTCGGCAATCTCCAAACTCTCTTTCCACTCCCGATTCAAATCGCCGAGTTCAACCGTCGCGCCAACACGAATGAACAGCGGTAACTGATGTGTCTCCGCCGGAACTGTAATTGTCTGCCCGCCACGATAGACTTTGCCGTTCCACGCATCACGCCAACGTTGTCCAGACGGCAAGTAAACCTGCTGCTCGCGCTTCCCTTTTTCCCAAACCGGCGAGACGAGGATGTCGCGGCCGTAAAGATAGGTCCACCAGTTGGACCACGCCGCGCGCGCGTTCGGATCAACGAGAAAGAGTGGACGAACAATCGGCATGCCCGTCTTATTCGCTTCCTGAGCGTGCGCGTAACTATAGTCGATCAAGCGCTGATGCAACCGTGCATACATGCGCCACATGGCAATCAGGTGCGTGTCGTACTTCGGCTCACGCGGCAGGTTCCAGAACGCGACGTTGCGCGTTGGCCCAACCTCCATGATCGGATTCAGCGCGCCAAAAGCAAGCCACCGGCCGCAGACTTCTTGTTCGAGAAGTTGTTGATTGTAACCGCAAATATCAGAGCCCCAGTTTGGATAACCCATCACGGCCGATCGCTGCACCGCGATGATCGACGCGCGCAGTCCTTCCTGTGTGCCGCCG
Organism: Pyrinomonadaceae bacterium; assembly: GCA_035758935.1. Lineage (GTDB taxonomy): Bacteria > Acidobacteriota > Blastocatellia > Pyrinomonadales > Pyrinomonadaceae > PSRF01. The sequence continues at coordinate 4,022 of DASTVU010000506.1, forward strand.
ACATCACCGCCCCAAAAGACTGCGTAAGGCGAACTGCCGGTGTAGGCGGCACGCGGCATCAGCGCGACGTCGTTGCCGCGATATTTCTGCGCGATTTCGTACACGGCTTTCACGTACATCGCCGGGTACGCGTTCCGATTTTCGCGAATACTGCGGCCGTCAAACACTTTGTATGGCCCGGACTCGGGAATGTCCTCTTCCGCTCGATCGAGCTTAAAACCGGCGACACCCAGTTTAAGAAGTTTCGCAACACCTTCCTGCCAGTAAGCGCGAGCTTCTGGGTTAGTGAGATCGACCATCGGATAGTTGTTGCCGCTAAGGGGCCGGACCTGACCTGCTAGTGTGTAACCCTTGGCCTTTGCTTCCTGCATCATCTTTCCCTGGAAGAATGGCGCAATCCAGAGCACGGTCTTGGTGTCGTTACCATCAAGCCACTTCACCATTCGCGCAAAGTTAGGGAGGCGATTTTCATCGATGTCGAAATCGTCGTAACCCCAAGGCTTGCCGGGTCCCCATGGACGATCGATCCAGTAAACACCATTCGGAATCCCGAACGCGCGCATCATCAGAACGTCTTCCATGATCTCTGAATTGAACGGACCAGTGACGGGCGTGCCGTCGTAGTAAGTCGCCCGTTGCGTATGTTCATCGCGCCAGCGCCAGGGAGTAAAGATCCACTTTGGAGGCAGGAAAGGTGGACCGGCTTCGAGTGCATGCTGGCGTACGAGCGAGGCGGGGTCTGATGCTGTGTAAATCTTCAGCTCGAATGATGGGCCTTCAAATTCGATTTGCACGCTGCGCGAATCGGAGGCGGCAAAATCAAATACTCCCGGCCAGTTGCCCTTAACAAAGACTGCGTAGCCTCGGGAAGATAGGTAGAACGGAGCATAGACGGATGTAGTGGGCTTGATGATCATGTCCACTTTTTGTCCACGCAGATCCATCGCTTCAGTGATGCCGGTGGCCCAGGATTTTGCTTGTGGACCATCGACCACACGCTCCATCAGGCCGGTGTAATACTCCTGGCGTGTTGAGTCTATGGAGATTCCCCACTTGCTAATGTCAGTGTCGGGTTGGGCTTTAAAAGAGATGTTGAAGTTGTCGCGATCGCGGGTAATGGAGGCAGTTATTGTACGGCCGTCGGGCATTTGGACGCTTCTGGTCCAACCGCTTGCGGTGACGCGCGGCGTGCTGAACTGAAATTTCGTCGGATATATTCGAGCTTTACCAACTTCATAGAAGAAGCCATGGAGGCGCAGCGCGCGAGTGAATCTCAGTTTCGCACTCGGCAAAATGATCTCCGCTCCCTCGAAGACCCTCCTTTGCTGCGCAGCAGCCTGAGTAGCAACAGCGAGAATTACCAGAAAACAAACCTGCAGTTTGGTTCTCATCGATATTAGTCCCAAAATAATTAAAGCTAGAAGAGGTTCAACTGTAGGGGCGGCCCTCCGTGGCCGCCCGTGGTTTTGATCGTGTTCGCCGAATCGGAGGCCGTCGCTTTTCGAATACTTTGGTCCAACCACGGGC
>DASTVU010000507.1:0-7821 GCA_035758935.1 Pyrinomonadaceae bacterium
CCCACGGCAGTGGGCGGATCGTTCAAGTCCTTTCTACATCCCATTCACAACACCCCTGCTTTTAATCCCACTCACGGCAGTGGGCGGATACTTCAAGTCCAAACTATTCATGGTGAACAGGACGGACTTGAACAATCCGCCCACTGCCGTGGGCGGGATTCGAAACTGACCTGTATATCTTCGGGGTAGAAAAGGACTTGAACGATCCGCCCACTGCCGTGGGCGGGATTCAGTCCCCCGGTCCTCGTCGTAAAACAAACTGTGAAATCACTTACCAATCCGCGTGCTCAACCATATAAACATTGACAAACGTTGTTTTTCCTCACTATGATGCCCAAGCGGCCGCTGACGTAGGGTAAAGTGGGCGCCTGAAACTGCCTGGATTCCTTCCGAACCAGCTCTCCCCTATAAAACTCATTCCTCAGTCTCCTTACAGCAGACTTGAGCTACTCATCCCCAACCATAGAGGAGTAACGACACATGTTTAAATTTACCAAGAGCATCCTGTCTGCTCTGGCAATCTCAACTTTGCTCGCAATGAGCGCTGCGGCCACATTCGCTCAGACCACGGGCTCAGTGACCATGAACGCGACAGTTTCCAACTTCGTGGAATTGACTTCCGGCGGCGCCGTCACTCTTACCGGCAATTCCGGCGGCAGTGTTATCACGGACGGTACGGCGAACTCGCCGTTGGCAGTGGTTGTAAACCTGGGCGAACTCGGCCCGAGCAACTCCAACAGTTTTGTGAAACTGAGCGTGCCGCTCAGACTTCGCAGCAACGTAGCCTATCAGCTGAACATGGTGAGCAGCGTTGCCGGCGCAGGTGCAACAAGCTTTAGTCTTAAAGATACCGACGTCGGTTTTGGTTTGACTCCGGCCGCACGACCAGCGAATCTCGCGGCGGGCACTGACACCAACGCCACACCAGGCGATCCAACCGTCGGTGGCAGCACAGATGCTAACGGTCGTTGGGTTTATTCCGGAGCAAATTCCACTCTCGGTGCTTATGCTGTATCAGGTGCGGTGTTGAGTGGACCACGCATTAATCAGGCAGTTTCGGCCAATAGTAATACTTCGCTTACTTTCCCGGCGATCTTCTCGGTCAAACCGCAGTTCTTCGATCCAGCTCCCGCGATCACGATCACGGCTCAGTTTACAGTCGTTGCACTGTAATTCTTTTTAACGCCCCTCCTCTATATCATGTGGCAGCGGCCGTCAGCCTGTTGGGTGACGGCCGCACTACCATCTCTCACTCCCCCTCAAGGAGACCCCTTATGCCCCGCAAATTCTTTTTCGTAACAATACTGCTCACGACGTTGCTGATGTTCGCTACTGTTACCTGCTTGGGACAGTCGACGACCGGAACTGTCAGCATGAGCGCAACGGTATCAAAATTTGTCGAGATCAATTCCGGCGGCGCCGTCACGCTTACCGGTAACTCGGGTGGTGGCGTAACTACGGATGGAGTAGCCAATTCTCCTTTGGCCGTGGCAATAAATCTTGGCGAGCTTGGTCCAAGCAATACAAATAATTTCGTCACCGCTTCAGTCCCACTCAAAATCCGAAGCAACGCTGCCTATGTCTTATCGATGACTGCAACCGTGACCAGCTCCGGCAGCTCGAGCAGCCGAATTGGCGCTGCGGATGTGGGGTTCGGCCTGGGAACAATCTCGCGAACAGGTGTCGGCGTGAACACGGGTGGCTCAGACACAAACGCGACGTCCGGTGATCCGACTTTGGCCGCCAATGGGTCAGTGAACGGAACGACTGGTCGCTACGAGTTCACCGCAGTGAGATCAAATCTCAGCGCTTTCTCGTCTGCAACCACAGCACTCAGTGGTCCAATCATCATGAACGCAGTACCTCGCAGCAATGCAAATGGACTCACCGTTCCGGCACTCTTTGCAGTGAAGCCTCAGTTTTTCGAAAACGGCACCACTACCATCTCCGTCACTTTCACCGTGACCGCTCCCTGATGCGATTACGCAACGTCACATTCTCACTCGTAATCATCCTGATTTGCCTCGCTTTCGCTCGGACGACTTCCGCACAGGCGCTGGACATCAGCAGCGGCGGTCAACCAACGATTACGGGCGCCGTAGGCGGTTCTGTCACTGGTAGCGCAAACGTACAAGATGATTTGGTAGTGACGATCAATTTTGGTGAAGTCTCACCATTGAATACGAATGCAATTGTGAAGGTTATAGTCCCGTTCGCGCTTCGCAGCAATCAACCGTATCAAGTTGCGGTTTCGATGTCGGGTCTAACCAACCCTAATGGACAGGCGGTCCAGGCATCGGATGTTGGCTTCGGCATACAGAATGCGCGCCTCCTGGGCGGCGCCGGCAAAATCTGCAACCAGAGCACTCATATCATTCGTTCACCCTTCGACAACGATCCTGCCTTTACCACAACTGTCCTAAGTAACGGCCGCGTCTCCTACCAATCATCGCTCGCTAATTTGTCCGGCTCGACTGTGGTTCTTAGCGGTCCGGAACTCTCAAAAAATAACAGCGTCAAACGCCAGCAAAGTGACGGATGGGTTTTTGACGCCATCTTCACTCTGACCCCACAATTTTTCGCCGCTGGAGTTTCTTCTGTAACTCTCACCTTCAGCATCTCGCCTGGCCCCAACGTACCCTGTTGAAAGGTTTTCCAGATCGATGTCGCCTACCAACAAAATTGTCACCGCTCTAATTTTGACTTTGCTTGCCGCGGTTTGCGTCAACGCGCAGAGCCCGACTCCCGAGCCAACGCCGACACCCGCGGGCAACGGCATTTCCCTCGCTCCAGCACGGCTTGAGCTGGAGATGCAACCGGGTTCGGAAACAACAGTGGTAGTGAATCTCGACTACCACGCCGTAGGAGAAAACCCACAACCGGTTCGCATAGTTGCCAGCTTGAACGATTGGACCATCGATCGGGATGGACAGGTAAAGTTTGAGAGAGCTAACACGTTACCCAACTCGGCGAGTTCGTGGCTGATCTACAGTCCGGCGGAAACAACTGTGATACCAGGAAAGTTACATGCGATCCGAGTCACAGTCTCAGTACCGAAAGACGCCACACCTGGCGATCACTTGACGGCCCTGATAATCGAACAGCGTCCGGACAACATCAGGCTCAATGAAAATCGACGACAAATGGTCATTCGATATCGAATGGGAGCAGTGTTCTATATCAAAGTTCCGCAACTGCGCCGGCAGGGCTCTTTGGAAAGTCTTCGTGCAGAGGCAACTGAGGATCAGGTAGTTGTCACACCATTACTCAAGAATGCCGGCAACAGCGTGATTCGCCCTTTGACTTCGTTGAAGGTGACCAACGGTTCGGGCGTGGCTGTCGCAGAGTTGCCGCAAAAAGAATCGTTACCACTGCTTGGTGGTGCTGAATTAGCTCAGCCAATCGTGCTCGAGACACGTCTGGCGCCGGGTACTTACAACGTGAAGTATCGAGTCGATTTTCAGGATGGCAGCAGACCAACTGAAGGCGTTACTGAATTAGTGATCCCGCAGTCCCAACGAACGTCAAATGGGCCAACCAACCGCGGGCTGCCTGCGGCTTCAAACGAATGAGCAACGTTATCTGCAAAGCATTGTTTGGTGAGACAAGAGTGCCACCGCGCGAAACCCGCGGTCCGCTCGCGACGAGCACGGGTCGAGATGGATCCAGAAGGTTCGGTACTGACGAAGTGCTGTCATCCAATCCACGTACATCAAACTGTCGCGGCACGTTGAACTCACTGATCGCCTGGGGCGAAACCAACGTTCCGGTTGCACGCACGTCTGTTACCGAGAGCTGAGTCACTTCGGCTGTGTTCGACTCGACCGCAGCCGAAATTTTGAAACTGCTATTTGAACGCACAAGCAAAGGCACGCTAATAACCGGAGCGTCTGTCTCGGCACCCGATAAGGTTATCCGCACAGTGTTGCCGGTACTCACTACGTCGCCATGAATTGAATTCTGGAGGACTGATAGAGCAACGGTTTCGCTGACGGTGCTCGTCATTGTCACACCGCCTGTTTGCGCCTCTACGCCGGCAGGGACAAGAAGCAACACTGCAAATAGTGTGAAGACGTAAGACCTCAGCCTTAACCGTTTCGCAGGCATAAAGTGAAGAACTCCTGAGTATTAATTTGGCGAGTTTATAACACAGTCAATCGCGGGACGCACTTCCGGAAGGCCTTCCTCAAAGAACATATGCACACCCTTTTCCGAGTTATCCTGATCCTGACTGTCGTTTGCATTACGACGGGACGATCAAGTGTGCGAGGCCTTGAGGGCAAGACAGCCAAGCCCGCGACCCCAAAGCCCGCAACCCAGGAAACCTCGGTAATAATCGTTAATGAACGCCAACTCGTTGGGCCAAACACTGCCGTCCAACTACGCGGTGGACGACTGTTTCTTCCCATCGCCACAATTGCTCAGGCGCTCGGCGATACATACACCTCGGATTCGTCCCTTCGCGTGGTCACGATTCGCCGCCAGAATGGGACAGTGGCGGTGTTTAATGCCCCACTAAACGAGGTGCGCGAGAACGGCGCGCTGGTCCTCACTGTTTCGGGCACTGCCGACTTAGTCTTCCCGCCAACACCGAACGAACTAATGCTGCCCGCCGAGATCGTGGCTGCCCTGCTCGACGTCATCGTGCGTCGAGATGAAAACAACGCAATCGTCATCAGTCGCAAGAGTATTCAGGCAGACACAATTCGCACCGGAGCGAAGCATGCGCCGTGGGAGATTTTTCAGATCGAGTACGACTACAACTACAGTCGTTACACGACCGAGGGTGATCATAGTCTTGTGCTGCGCGGCTTTGGTCGTGTTGGCGATGCGCGGTTGAGTTTTATCGCGAACTCGGCGATCGGAGTGACGCGCAATTCGTCTCGTCCTACTCTGGAGGGCGGAACTGTCAGGTTCGACCGCCCAAATGGTCAGAGTTTTGTGGGCGGCGAGTTTGGCACAGGCACTGACGTAGAATTCCTGAGCGCAGCCGTGCGCGGCGGTCTCGTCCAACTACCTTTGCATCGTGTGCGTCTTGATTTTTTTGGCGGGCAAACGACTTCAGGGCTCGCCCAGCTACCTTCTACTTCCGATCCCGAGAGCTTCAGACTAAGGCCATACTCAGTCAAATACGACACTCGTATCTTCGGAGCATTAGTGACAACTGCCACGCAAGCGCCGCGTCAATCAGACTTCACACTCTCCGCCGGTGGCATGCACTTCGGTGGATCCAATCGCAGCGGAAATTTGGTCGCTGGTGGTATGAAGTACATCTCGGGTCTCAATCGTCTTCAGGCTGATGTCGCCGTGGGCCAATTCTCTGGAGTCAACAGGAGAGGAATCCAAACAAGCGGTAGTGACATGGCGATCAACCTCACCGGTTCCTATCAACTAACGGATCAACTCGTCATGCAAGCGCGCTATGCGTATGTGGGCAAAGACTTCCTGAGCCCTCAAAGCGGACTACACGAACCAAACAACCTGGTGGCGGGGGGCGTGAATTGGCAACCACGACGATGGTTCACCGCAGCTTTGAGTGCGAGCACTGCGACTACACCTGGTCGAGCAGGTCAATTCAATCGCTACATAACCGGCAGTGTGACTCTCGCACCCGACAACTCATTGCCGTCTCTTTTTATCTCTCACACTCAAAGCGGAACCACTCAACTTAGGAACTCCGCGTTCACGTTAGTCACTGCGACGAAGAAGTTTCATCGTTGGAATATGTTTCTCAACGCTTCACGGGTTAAGACATTCGGGAATACGGCGCTCAACGGGCAAGTTGGCGGCAACATTCGGATCAATGAATGGAACACTCTCGAAGTGAGCCAGAATGTAGGTAGTCAAGGCGTCTTCAGCGGTCTGGCAACCTGGCGCGTGTCGAATCTATTTCACGATCGAGTCGGGCTCAGTGGTGGGCTGGGCTACACAAGAAGCAATTCGTCTCCGTTCCACACGTCACAGTATCTATCAACCTCGATCAAGTTGCCGCGGAACAGCAGTCTGCAATTCAGTTACTTGAAGACGCAGACCGGTACGACCGCATTGCTCAGTCTGCACGGATTGCTTTTCTCTTCCAAACGTGCCGAACGCGCGATCAATGGCCCACTCGCGGACCTGGGTTCCTATGCGGCGGTGTATGGTCGGGTTTATCAGGACGTGAATCTCAATGGCCGGTTTGATCCGGGTGTCGATCAGCCACAGGCAAATGCACAGGTGCGTGTTGATGGAAGTCGTTACGTGGTTTCAGATGCGAGTGGGAATTTCCGCATCGACAGCGTTGCGCGCGGTGAGCACTCAGTGTATCTGGACCTGCTCTCGGTACGTGCCGATCTGACTCTCCTGGACCAAACGCAGCAGCTAATAGTAATCGATTCGAATCGCGACGTGATCGTGGACTTCCGCGTCGTGCGCACCGGCCGCATCAGTGGCGTGGTATGGCTCGATCTCAATGAGAACGGACGGCTCGATGAATCCGAACAACCGTTATCCGACGTGCGTGTTGTCACTGGCAGCGGTCGCGACACGCTGACGAATGATAAAGGTTACTTCATCATCGGCGACCTTCCCCCAGGCGAGCACATAGTTCTGCTCGACGAGAAAACCCTCCCCGAACAAACCCGCTCCCTTCTCGGCTCACAAACGATCAAAGTCGCCGCCGGCAACGAAACCACCACGACCTTTCCCGTCGCCCCCCTACCCGCTCAGATCAAAAAATTCCCACGGGAGGCTTTACAGGATTACAAGATTAGACAAGATTTACATGTTAATCCTGGTAATCCTGATAATCCTGTGAAGCCAACCTCAAACATCAGGACCACCAGCGCCAACTGACGTTGTAAGCGTCCGCTAGCTGCCGCAGATCCTGACGAACTGCCGCCCAGTCGCGTTCAGCCCTTTCACTTGCCAGGCGTCGCGTCATAAACCGATCGATCTCGGCGGCGCCGTCCAATACAGCCTCCACGTCCGCGCCGACAGACTTGTCATCTTTGAAGCGGGAATACAGCCGCTCAGTGGCGTCTTCATAGTTCTTCAGCAACCTGTTGATATCGTCTTCTCGGTTCGTGCCATTCAGCCGGCTTCGATCAAGTGAGGAGTCAAAGCTCTTGCGAAACTTGCCTGTATCCTTCTTTAGCTGCGCCATCAGTTTCTTGACTTGCTTATCGTTGAGCCGGTATGGCGCATCCTGCGCCCGCACAACGACTGAAAACACCGCTACCAGCATCAATGCATTCAAAATAGCCAACACCCGTTTGTTAAGCATGGTCTTCACCCTCCTACAAGTTTCGACCAGCATTAACAAAATTAGTCCTCGCAGTCTTTTACCTTTTTGACATTTCTTTCGCAGTTGTGTCGTTTCAGTTATGGCTTCAGGAACTTCGCAATGCCATTGATAAACATTTGGACGGCGAGCATCACCAGCAGCATTCCCATTAAGCGCTCAATTGCGATCAGTCCTCTTTCCTTCAACACGCGGTAGAGGAGCGTTGAGCAGAGCAGGATTATTGCAGTGGCAAGCCAGGCGAGCGTGAGCGCAGCCAATAGTTGCAACATGCTGCTTGAACTCGTTTGCAACAGAAGTAGTGAGGCAAGAGTGGATGGACCCGCGATAAAAGGAATTGCGAGTGGCACTAAGAACGGCTCGCCGATGAGGGCTTCGCCGGGAGGATGATCACTCGGAAACACCATCCGCAGCGCAATGAGAAACAGAACAATACCACCGGCGATACTTATCGTCTCTTCCTGAAGACTGAGCAGCCGCAACAGATACTTACCCAGAAACAAAAAGACCAGCAGGACCGCGTAAGCAAACAGTATCTC
>DASTVU010000508.1:0-2651 GCA_035758935.1 Pyrinomonadaceae bacterium
TCTGGTCTGGAACGCTGACGTTTGGACTCGTGAGTGTGCCAGTGAATTTGTTTCCAGCGGCGCGCTCGAATCGCGCATCGCTGCGTATGCTTGGACCAGACGGCCAACCGCTGGCGCGAAAGTATTACGCGGAGAAGACCGGCAAGGATCTGGATGTCGATGAAGTGGTGCGTGGTTACGAGGTCAATAAAGACAAGTATGTGATCGTTACTGACGAGGAGCTGGAACGACTCGCGCCCGAAAAAACTCGCGACATCGATCTCAAGCAGTTCGTGCCGGCAGAATCGATCCCACCACTTTATTTTGAGCGTGGATATTTTTTGACGCCTGCTGCCGGTTCTCAAAAGGCTTATAAACTGCTCGCGGAAACGATGGACAAGAGCGGACTGGCCGGTGTGGCGACTTTCGTGATGCGAGGCAAAGAGTATCTGGTCGCGATCTTTTCAGATAAAGGAATTCTGCGCGCTGAGACGATGCGTTTCGCTGATGAGCTAAGATCGCCTGCTGATATTGGTCTTCCCAAAAAGAAAGAAGCCCCGAAAGCAACTGTTACCAAGTTTGAGAAGCTAATCGCGAATAAGTCGAAGAAGCAGTTCACACCAACGAAGCTCGCCGACAGGCAGACCGATTCGCTTTTGAAGTTAGTGAAGAAGAAACAGGCGAAACGAGCGAATGTGGTTAAGGTCGAGGAAGAGGTCGATACCGATCACAAGGTCGTCGACCTGGTTAAGATTCTCAAGCAGAGCCTTGGCGGGAAGAAATAAGCCACAGATTTACACGGGTGAACACGGATCAGAAATATTTTCTTATCTGTGTTTATCCGTGTAAATCTGTGGCTTATTCTACCTTGATACTTCGCCACTTACCCTGCCGGAACCGGATCACACTCAACACACACCTCGTCGCGTGTCCCGCAAGTATAGCGAGCCAGATATCGATCGGATCGAGCGTGCTCGTTTCCTTGATCACAAAACACGTCCCGAGCGGCACGACGATCTGCGAGATGATCGAAATGTAGAGCGGACTGCGCGTGTCTCCAGTTCCCTGCAATCCACCCGTATAGGTCAACGCCACAGTTATCAATAGTCCTGAAACACTCAACACACGCAGTAACTGAACCCCAATCTCAACCACCGCCGGATCGTGCATTCCGAAGATCGCGAGCAGTTGCCGCGGAAAGAACAGAAAGAAGATCCCAACAAACACTGCACCCGCTAAGCCGAATTTTGCCGCCACGTGCACTGCCGCGTTCGCACGATCGGGATTCCCTGCGCCAAGATTTTGTCCGGCAACCGCCGCCGCCGCGCCCATCAATCCCACCGACGTCCACGTAATCAACGAAAACAGTTCGGTGTACGAAACGGCAAAAGCCGCCTGTGCCGCGGCACTCTGCGCGAGTGAACCGATGAATGAAAGCATGAACACGCCACCGACATTCATCGCAATTCCCTGCACGCCCGTTGGCAGTCCAAATTTAAAGATTGATTTGATGATGGTCCAATCGGGCCCAAAACTTCCGCCACGAGGAATCGCAATCACCCACTTGCCACTCCACAGTCGTGCAAGCGCGAAAATTGCTACGAGACCTGAGGCGATACAGGTTCCCATCGCTGCGCCTTTTGTTCCAAACGATGGAATCGGACCAAAGCCACTGATCAGCAGTACATTCAAAGCGATGTTTAGCACGGTCATCGTTAGCCCGAGCATCATCGGAGTGCGCGCGTCTCCCGCAGAACGCAATGCTCCACCCAGCATGAAGAAGATCATCATGCCGAGACTGAAGACAAACATGATTCGCAAGAATGGCAGAGCTTCCGCTTTGACGTCCGGTGCAGCATTGACGAGGTTGAGTAGCGATGGCGAGACGAAGTAACCGATCGGAGCCAAAACTCCGAGCGCGAGAAAAATCGCGGTGAGAAATGCCTGATAAACAGTGCGATTTACTCTTTCCTCGTCACCCGCACCCGCGAATCGCGCCACCAGTACACTCATGCCCGTGAACAACGACGAAATAAAAACGATCACGACGAGAAAAATCTGCCAGCTCACGCCGATTGCGGCATTCGCTTTGAACCCGACGAGATTGCCGACGAGCGCGTGGTCCACCATACCCTGCAAGCCACCGATGACATTCGTGAGCATCGTCGGCCATGCAATCTTCCAAACTGCCGGACGGAGTGGACCTTCGATGATCGATCGATCATAACGGCGTTTTCCTGCGACAGGTTTTTCAGTCTCAGTCGCTACCGTAGCTGCTGCCGCTGCCGAAGCGTCGCTCATGTGTTGATTAACCGTTTCTGTAACTTCTTCACTCGTGCGAGTAATCGCGCACTTTCAACCTTCTCGGCGACTTGCGCAAATTCAGGAGTCGCACCGCGCCAGCGCAACTCGTCAACGTCTTTGAAGAGCGGCGCATCAGTTCGCAATGTCGCGAGGTCTTTGAAGAGGATAGCGAGTACACGATTTTCTTCGTTCAAAACGTCTGGACCAAAGTTTTCCAGTGCTCCATAACGATTGATGAGATTGGCCGCAGTCTTTGCTCCACATCCGGAAATCCCGGGATAACCATCCGCAGCATCGCCCACGAGCGCTAGATAATCGGGAATAAATTCAGGATCCACTCCAAACTTTGCACGCACTTCTGCGGCACC
>DASTVU010000509.1:0-5650 GCA_035758935.1 Pyrinomonadaceae bacterium
CGTCGCGCTCGGTGAGTGGCCACCACTCGTTCAACTGTGACGGGGTCTTGATTGCGTTGCACTGTAGTTTGTCAATGAGTCGATTCTATGAGCGTGCTGGAAAGCTTGTCAACGATATGTTCAGCCCCAGATTCTCACGGATGAGCACGGATTTTCTGGTATGATGGTTGCCGGGTGGCCCCGCCGGTTTGAACATCCCCACAAAGTTATCGTGCATCAAATTGCTCCCTGGCGAATGCAGGTATGAGTTTAAGTATCACAAACAACATAAGGACGAGTTGGCTGGTCGCTGCGGTTGTGCTCTGCGTTGGAGCGAGCGCCTTTGGCCAGGTGCCCGTTGCAAGTCCGCAACCGCAGTCGTCGCCTCAGGCATCGCCAACGCCCACCCCAAGTGAGGGCAGACCACTCTACGGTTTGCAGGGAGTGATCATTGAGACCCTGGACGGCAGAGTCGTCTCTTCGCAAGCTGAGAATGAACAGTTCAATCCCGCGTCGACATTAAAACTCGCAACCGCTCTCGTAGCGTTACGGACGCTTGGTCCCGAACATCGCTTCGCCACCGGCGTCTGGACTGACGGAGTGCTCGATAAGACAACCGGCGTCATAAACGGCAGTCTCTACATCTCCGGTCGCGATCCTTCGTTTCATTACGAACACGGCGTGCTGCTGGCGCGTGAGTTGAACAAGCTCGGTATCAAGCAGGTGTCCGGCGATCTAATCGTCGCGCCGGGATTTACGATGAACTTCAGCGCCTCCGCGACACGCTCCGGAGAACGTCTCTACGATACCCTCGATTCAACGCTCCGTCCCGCAGAAGCCCTGCGTGCATGGAACTATGAACGTACCCTCCTCAACGATCGTGCGGGTCTGGAAACGGTGCCCAGCGTGGCTGTGATGGGGGCCGTTGTAGTCGCTCCAGTTGCGCCATCAGCAAAACTGTTGTTGACGCAAAGGTCGAGCAAGCTGGTCGATATTCTCAAGGTGCTCTTGTGCTACTCCAACAACTTCATGGCCGAACGCATCGGCGAAGCGTTGGGCGGTCCCGATTCTGTTCGTCAACGACTAACCAGCGAGCTCGGTCTCGGACCAGATGAAATCAAGGTTGCTTCATTGAGCGGGCTCGGCGTCAATCGCGTTTCGCCGCGAGTGATGATGAAGATTTATCGTGAACTTCGCGCGGAGTTACAGAAACATGGACTCTCGCCGGCAGCAATAATGCCAGTGGCGGGTATCGATCCGGGCACACTCGAAGATCGATTCACGGGTCTAGCCTGGCGCGGAAGCGTGATCGCAAAGACCGGCACACTAATGAGGACGGACGGCGGCGCCAGTTCTCTTGTAGGTCAAATGCGAGCCGCCAACGGTGAAATCCTGCTGTTTGTGATCATGAATCAGCGCGGTAGTGTTTGGAGATTCAGAGAGAATCAGGACTACCTCGTGATGCTGGTGCAGAACACGCGTGGTGGGCCCAAAGCATTCGATTACAAACCGCTGATGCTCACGATGCAGCTTTCTCACACGGAAAGCACCGTCGGCGCCGGCGAGGAATACGAACCGCCTGCCCGTTCCAACAACTAAACAAGTTCAAAAAAATGCGCCCCGTTCATCCGAAGATGGACGGGGCGCTTTACCGTCCGACTACTCCTGCGGCGTGCGGCACCGCAACAGCAGTGGACGATTCCCTTGGTTACAAAGGGATCAAACTGGTAAAGGGGTAGAAATTCCAGAGCAGAGTTATCCACAGATTCCACAGATTCCATAAGCCATCTGTGTAATCTGCGGATTAGTATTCCCGCACGCCGCTAACCGCATGCCCGCCGACTGATTTCGCTTTATCAACCGCATCAGAACTGTATTGGATATTCGAAGTGCCGCCGCCGGACGTATCAAACGTTGGCGCCCCAAACACATCAGTACTTAGGCCCGTCGCCGAGAAATTCGCGACGAACATCGCCCCGTAGATGTTGCCGTGGCCACCACCGCTACGATAAACACGCCCCGTTCCGAGAACCATAATCACGCCATTGAAATTGAAGTTTCCATCGAGCGTAAGATCGCCTGTCACAATCAGTGTTCCCTGCCCTGAAGGATTGCCTGGGCCAATTGTCAGGTCGCCATCGACAAACGTGAAAACGCCGTCGGGATTATTTGCGCCAAGTCCTGCCGCGCTATTTTTCGCAGCCGTTTCCGTCGTGAAATATCTTCCCTGGTTGATGGCTGCATTCTTCATTCCTTCGGTACCGTAAAGAAACTCTCTTGCCTTGGTAACTGATTGAAGAAAGCTCGGCGTGTTGCCACCGTTCAGAACCGCCGGATCGCCAGGTGTCACGTTCGGTCCACTGCCACCGCAGTTGGTTCCATCCGGCAAACAACCGTCGATGACGTTGTTGGTGGTGTTTTTGTCGGCGTCACTGACTGCGTATGCCGCGATGCCGGTTGCGGTGCCCGAGGCGTCATTGCCTGACGTCGACGTTACATTACTTCCACCCAGGGAGAATAAGATCGGATTTCCTGATTCGTTCGGCAATGTAACAACGGCGTTAACGTCGTATTCGAGCGTGTAGCGATTGACGACGATCTCCATTTTCTTTTGACTGTTGTTTGGACCAAACCCAAATACGCGGATTCTCAGGCGATCCGGTTTGTAAGCAGCGTCGGGACAGTTGGTAACTGTGTCCAAATTGTCAGGATCCGCAATTGAATCCACTTGAAACCTGGTCGACCCATCGCCGGCAACGTTTACAGGCCCGCCGGCAGTTGCCGTCCAAAGAGTCTTTGTGCACAGGACGTTATGGAATGAAGCACGCGTGCCCGCTGGATTTGATTCTACGTTTCCTCGCAACACTTCAAGAGTTCTCGCAACACCGGCTTCGGCGGCGTAATAAGCCTGCATCTCGGCGGTCGAGTCACGCGCTGTAATGCCGGTCATAGTCGTCGTCAGGATCAAGGTGCCACCCGCGGCCAACAACAACAGTGAAAGGAGAACCGCGGTGATCAGCGCCGCGCCTTTTTCGTTTGAACGGTTCTTGAAAGTCGGCTTTTGTGATCTCATTTGTCTAATAACTCCAAAGTCCGGTGTTGCGCAGTGTGACGTCGGAACAGAGTAAAACTGAATATCTTGGTTGATAACCGGGAGAACCGGGAGTTCCAACTTCGTCCAGTGTCACCGAGACGGCGATGACGATGTATTTCGCAGTAGTCTTATCAGCGACCTCCACTGCCGAGACATTGGTAATGTCGTCATCGTTAGGTAGAGCGGTATAGGTTACTTTCTGATCGAAGTAATGAATGTTCATGCTATCGATGCGGTTGGCCAGCACCGTGCTACCGTTCCCATACAGGTCGTGCCGTGCCAGGTACTTTGTCTGGTCGGCTTCATTAATGAAGTAAGTGATGTCTTCTTGTGCCTCGCCGACATTCTCCATTTGGGTGCTCGTCCATCCCCCCTCAGGGTCGAACCGGTTGAAGTTGCTGCGGATGCGGAGGCGGTTTAGTCCGGAATCTGCAACGACAATTCCGTTGTTACTCAAATCGAATCCGGCATTCGCGATTTCGCGCGACATGATGTTGAGAGCGCGTTGCACGTCGGCAAGCGCGTCGGACTTTTGATTCTCGCGAGAGCGCACGCGAAGAGCGTTTGCCAGCAGAGTTGCGGCCGCAGTCATCAACGCCATCGTGATTGCCATCGCAATTAAAAGTTCAACCAGAGAGAAACCGCTCGCAGCATTCTTGTTCGACGAACTCATAAATTCCTCACTATCTGAATGGCGTTAATAGCTACCAGTAACCTGTGTGGATCGCAGCGTGTAGACGGTGACAATTTCAAAATTGGTCGTAGCCGTGGCCGGAGTGACCGACACCTGAATACGCTTGAGCGTGCAAGCGCCGGCATCTGGTTGTCCGACGGGAACAAAGTTCAGATCTGAAATGGTCGTATTGACCGTGTAACTGCGGCCTGCATTTGTCACAGTCTCGGAAACGCCGGCCGTAGCAGTAGCCGCCAGGCCGCCATTCGGATATGAATAAGCCACACCTCTCGTTTGCGTTGTGAACGGTATCGTGCGCAACCACTCCATTCGCTTCTGTGCAATGGCCATCGCTAACTCACGATCGTCTGCTTTGCTGTTTGCCGAAATCGAATAGGTAAACAACGAAGCGATGCCGAGTCCGATGACCATGAGGATCACGAGCGCGATCGCAGCTTCAAGTAGAGTAAATCCACCTTGCGAGGCTGCCGTTCTGCGAACCGGGTTTTGCCTATACGTGCAGTTCATATGATCCTCAGTTGCTTACGATGACTGTGAGTGTTTGCGTGGAACCGCACGATGGATCGGTTGAAACTTTTACCGAAAACGTGCCGCGGTTACCGGCGCCGTTCTTAGTGGTGACTGAGATTGTGGTCGATCCACTGCCGTCAATTCTTACCAGTGACAACGCCGTTACGAGACTGTTTCCATTGCCGTCCTGTGCAGCGCTGATAGTGCGAACTCCGATGCCGCCCGAGATCGTAAACGTCGCAGTTCCGGTATGGTTCGCTGAGTTGCTCTGGCTTAAGACAAGAGTGCTCGGACTGATTGACGCGGAACACTGAGGAATCGGAGTTGGTGACGAATTAGGTGTGGCTGATGGAGTGGGAGTCGGCGTTGGGTTTCCATTTCCGTTGCCGTTGTTGCCGTCGTTGCCATTGCCATTGCCATTGCCATTTGGAGTCGGAGTCGGAGTCGGAGTCGCAGTTGGCGTTGCAGTAGGTTCAGGAGTCGGTGTCGCTTCATCAATTGGATCTGTTCCACCTCCACCTGGGGACGGTTCAATGGTGGGAGTTCCCACCGGTTCCGGAGTCACGGAGGGTTGAACCTGACTAATCTCGATTTCCGGAATCAATTGGTCTGGAAAATGTTGTTCGTCGACGGTAATGTCACCTGAACCGGAGACGTCAACCGGAATGGCCTTACCATTAAGAGCTAGACTGCGAACCTGAAACACACAGGATTTGGTGACTACGCACGGCACTGTGAGTCTGCCGCGCCAGTCAAACGTTACCTTTAGTGGGTCTGTCAAAAAGTCGATTCCCGGGTCGAGTTGAAAGGTGCGTGTCTCGACAGTGCCGGAACCAAAGTCCATGGTTATCGCGTAGGTATTTGTACCTGCACCAAAAGTTTCAACTGAAGCTTCGTTACCGGGGGTTGCATGCCGGCGGACGGAGTCAGCGCGTGCCTTCTCGATGTAGGAAGCAAACAACCTGGCCGAGCTCTGAAGACGAAATTCCGCGCGGGCGCTTCTGATCCCCAGAACTCCAAAAGTCGACACGATGGCGATAATCGCAATCGTGATCACCATCTGCATGACGGTGAACCCATGCTGCTGCTTTTTGTTGTTACGTTTCATTTTTCGCGTCTACCTCCGACAAGGAGTCTTCTGGAAGGCCGGACAACTCGTCCGCTCCGCTATCGGCAACAACTGTTCCGTTTGGAAAGAGCCTGAAATTCGTAACTTTTTTCTAGTCAGCGACGCGCTGCGTCTGGCGAGCTGTTACATTTGGTGACGATGGTGGGTAATGAAGTTCCCAAGGGAACTGGACGCCACCTTGGAGTGCGGCGGCCTGACGCCGCTTTGTTACCGATCACGCTTGATCGAGACCAAAGCGGCGTCA
>DASTVU010000510.1:0-2016 GCA_035758935.1 Pyrinomonadaceae bacterium
ATCGGGATAAATGCGCGCGCCCGCCTGGAAACAATAAGGCCAGCCGTAATGCGTTTCCGACTTCTCGAGTGCGTAAAAAGTGTCGGCGGGACGATTGTTGCCGAGGTGATCCGAGCCCATGTTGGTAGCGTAGAGTTGTCCGTCGACCCAACGTAGCCCGACTGCGTTACGCAGTCCACGCGCGATGTATTTCTTGTTGGTGCCGTCAGGATTCATCTGGAGAATACTGGCGCGAACTTCTTCCTTCTCTTCACACGCATTGCAACTGCTGCCTACCGCGACGTAGATCTTGCCATCACCACCAACGATAACGGTGCGCGTCAGGTGCCAGCCGCCGTATTTGTATGAAAGTCCGTAAGCGGGAAATGTCGCCAGCACCTCCGGCTCGCCTGAAGGAACGTCTTTGCCGGTTTCGTAACGATAACGAACGAGACGATCTGTTAAGGCCAGATAGAACCAGTCTTGTCCATTTTCATCTTTGTAGAACGCAACACTGTTCGGGTTGTGCAAGCCCGTCATGTACTTCGTGATCTTCTTGAACTGTCGCGTGTTGGAATCAAACTGATCGAGGATGTAGACGACACCGCGACGATTGTCCGACAAGTTGAACATGTCGGTCACGAAGAGACGATTGTCAGGGCTCAGCGCCATAAACCGCACGCGTTTCAGACCCTGAGCAGCAACGCTGATCTCGTAATCTTCGGGCAGGTTCAAGTCAAACGACTTTCCATTTGCGAGTGTGATGTGACGTGGCGTCAGTTTTTGTGCAACGACGTTCGCAGAGACCAGAACAATCAGGATTGCGATGTGGAAGAATCGATTAGGGGGCGTCATTTGGGGAGAAAATAACACATCCATCAAATCGAACGCCTCCTTGGAGTGCGGCGGCCTGACGCCGCTTTGTTATCGATCGCGCTTGATCGAGGCCAAAGCGGCGTCAGGCCGCCGCACTCCAAGGTAAGACTATAGTATTATCTCTCGCGCGATTATGACTCTAGGGACTGAATGGCTCATTGATGCGAGCGGGTGCGACGAGGCTGCGCTTGCAGATCTCGATCGCCTGCGTGCGGTTTTCAATCGCGTCATACGCGATCTCGAGTTGAACGTTCTCGGCGAAATTGCGTGGCATCAATTCGATCATCCGGGCGGTGTCAGTGGTCTGGCACTGCTCTCGGAATCCCATCTCTCCTGCCACACGTATCCCGAATTTCGCGCCGCAACGTTCAATCTTTACTGTTGTCGCGAGCGCACGTCATGGTCCTGGGAGACAACCCTCAAAGAAATGCTCGGCGCCACCGAAGTCAAAGTGCGCGTATTTGAACGAATGATTCAGGAATCCGTCGCAGGAGCCGCTAAATGAGTGTGCTCGTGGCGAACTGCCCTTCGTGTGGCGCGCCGGTTGAATTCAAAAGCGGGCAATCAATTGTCGTCATCTGCGGGTATTGCCGCTCCGCAATCGCGCGAACAGATCGTGAACTAAAAGATCTCGGCAAAGTCGCCGAACTTGTCGAAACCGGCTCGCCTCTCGATGTCGGTTTGCGCGGCGAGTGGAAAGACGTACCGTTTGAGTTAACTGGACGCGCGCAACTCGGTCACGAGATGGGCGGGCAGTGGGACGAGTGGTACGCAACCTTCTCAAATGGCTGGCTCGGTTGGTTGGCCGAAGCACAAGGCCGCTTTTATATCACCTTCCAGTATCCGATTCCTGAAGGCGCGCAGGTGCCGCCATTCGATCAACTACAGCTTGGACAGCAAGTGCCCGGTCTGCCATGGCCCACGCCCATGATGGTCGCCGAAACGGGACGCGCTAAAGCCCTCGGCGCCAAAGGCGAGATTCCATATCTCTTAACGCCCGGGGAAACTTATTACTACGCGGATCTCTCAGGCGTAAATAATTCGTTTGGCACACTCGATTACAACCAATCGCCACCACTCGTCTTCCTGGGCCAACAGGTAACTCTCGCTGAGCTCGGCATTACCACCACGCGGACGCCCGAACGTGAAGAGCGCCGCGTC
>DASTVU010000511.1:0-4716 GCA_035758935.1 Pyrinomonadaceae bacterium
GATTGTGGCGGTCGTCGTCGGAGTGATCGAGAAGTCAGCACTTAGGTCGAAGAGTGTGCCTAAGCCCCTCCGTCCGCCGGATGGACGACCGACATAACCAAACGAGCTCTCCTGAAAAGCGCCGCCGCCGACGTACCAAAGATCTTTCGCGTTGCTCAGTCGCAAGTGATGTACGTCTGCCCGAAGATTGACACGGGCGTGTGGCCGAATCTTGAACTGCGCGTAAACGTCTTCAGTGTTCATCATGTTGTAGAACGGAAACCGCGCGTAGATACGGGGCGTGGGCAGCACTTGGAAGAACGTCGTGTGACGCGCGTCGGTCGCATCGCCGTCACCGGTCGAACGCGAGTAACCTCCGCGGAACCACGCTTTGTACTTTCCGAGCGGGCCGGAAGATTGGAAGCCGCCTTCGAAGACTACCGCCCCGGCACGATGATCCTGATTACCCCAGTCGCCGAATTGTCCGGCGCCCCAGGTGAGTAGATCGATTGTTCCGGTTTTTGTTTTCACCGCGGTAATGTAATTACCACCGATCGTCGTAATGCGAATATTACGTGTGTCGGCACGCCGCAGTGCGGTTGATCGATTGTCGGTTTTGAGGGCGCCGCGCCCGTCGTGATAATGAAGCGCAAGCACTCGAAACTCGCTGGCGACTTTCTTATTCGTGACAGGTTTCGTGAAGGCGCCGTACCAGAAATCGACGTCGAGTTCTTTTAAACTCCGCAGTTGGAAAACGCCCTCGGTTGGTCGTCCGCCAACAAAAGTGAAATTGCTCTTCGACGTATTACGCACGAATTGGATTGCATCGAAGCTGCGTCCGATATGCGTGAAACCGAAGTTCCCGATAAGCCTGTGTGCAATGTGGTCGCGCTTCAGCGTTGCGAGCGTCGCATCACTAGGAGTTGTTTCGGTCCCGTCCACGAATTCAAAGCGTCCGAAACGCAGCGTGCTTTGCTGATCGCCAAAGAGAGTTTTGAGACGAACGTATCCCTGCTTCAAGACGGCGCTTGCATCCTGACGACCACTCGCAGCGAAGTAGGAACCGCCCAATCCCAATTGCCCTTGCGGCGCCGGTGCGACCGCTCGTTCCGGTAAGTTGAGAAGTACAGGAAACTCACCCTCGATCAACCAGTCAAACTTTTCCCTTTGCTGGCCCAAGCTCAGCCGCAACACTGCTGCGCCGAATGTATAGTCGTCTTCGAAGTCTGGTGTTTCGAACCAACTGTAATTTTCGACGCGCAGGCGCAGACTTCCGGAGAAATTGACCTTGCCGATCTTAAGTTGCTTTGGAGTAGTCGGAGTCGCGGCAGGTTTCGGTGTCTTACTCGTCGATGTGGTGTCACCAAAGTTCTGCTGAGGGGTTTGATTGTTCACGAGGGCAGCGCTTCCAGCGGGCGCGGATTGTCCAAACGACGTGAGCACCAGTGTGGCCCAAACTATAACAGTCGCCAAGACTCCGGTTATGAAGTTGAATTGCTTCGGACGTTCTAATCGCATCTTGTTCCTCTCAACTCAGGTCAGCTAGCTCGGTCGCTCGCATCCGCGCCGCGTGTAGTACCAGAAGTTAATCGTCGTCGCGATCGCGCAGTACACAATCAAGCCATAGAAGAACGCGTTTGCGCTGCCGGTGCTCGACATAACCACCGCAATCAAAGTCGAGAAAACAAATGGCCCATACGCCGCTACCGCCGCGGTCCAGCCGATTACCCCGGCAGCTTGACGCCGGTCGTGTCCGAAAATGAGTGGATACTGCCGGAACGTGCCGGCATTGCCGATTCCGGTAAAGAAGAACATCCACAGCATGGCGCCAACGAACAGCGGAAACTCACCCAGCGATGAAGGCGTCAGTAATCCCATGACAATTAAGAAAACGCAGCCGGCAATCAGTGCAATTCCGGAGATCGTGGTCAGGATTGCGCCGCCAACTCGGTCAGCAACAAAGCCGAATAAGACGCGACTCGCCGATCCGATCAACGGTCCGTAGAAAGCGTAGACCAGCGGGTCGGGCGCATCCGGAAATGCTCCATAGATCGATTTGATCATCAGAGGAAACGCGGCCGACAAACCTGAGAACGCGCCGAATGTCATGACGTAGGTGATCGTGCAGAAGTACGTGTGCTTGTCTTTGAAGATGTCGAGCTGTTCTTTGAATGAGGCGTTGATTGGAACGCTCCGCAAGTACTTCCAGGCGACAAATGTCAAAACGAGCAGGAGCGGCACATACCAGAATGCGGCGTTCTGAAGATAGATCTTTGAAGTACCGAGCACCGCTTTGGTCTTCGGGTCAGACGTCGTCAGAATTTGATAACTGCCAACTCCCGCGACCGTGATAACTAGTGGTGTGATGAATTGAGCCAGGCTAACTCCGAAGTTACCAATACCGGCTTGAATTCCCAGTGCCGTTCCTTGCATACGCTTCGGAAAGAAAACACTCGTGCTCGGCATGTAGGAAGAGAAGTCGCCGCCACCAAATCCGGCAGTGAACGCGAGCACCATGAAAACCCAGAACGGCGTCGCTGGATTCATCACCGCTAAGCCGATGCCAATACACGGGAGAATCTTGATGAAGGTTGCAACACTGATGATTTTTCGCGTGCCGTAAAGTGGGAGGAGGAACGTGTGCACGATGCGCAACGTGCCGCCGGCAAGGCCCGGCATCGCTGCCAGCCAAAACAGTTGATTGGTTGTGAACTTGAATCCAATGCCGGGCAGACGCACGACAATCGCGCTCATCATGAACCACGTTGCAAATGAAAGAGTCAACGTGATCGTGGTGATAGTTAGAGTGCGCCACGCGATACGACTGCCGGTCGTCTCCCAGAACTGCGGTTGTTCGGGAGCCCATTCGGTTAGCGATGTCGGGCTTACTGCAATGGCTTTCATGAAACTCTCCTTTAGCGATTAGGGATACTGAACAAGGTGGCGATTGCGGGCTGTGGCTCTCGACTTCCGAAGCGTTCGCGGATTTGGGGATGCTTGTGTTCGAACTCTTCCGCCAGGTGCGGCGCGCCACGTCGCACGATGCGCGTCACCACGGAGTGCAAGCACCACAGGCAAATTGCCGACAACGCGAACATCAGCATCCAGCAACTGCTCCAGATCCCCGTCCACTGCAGCAGGTAACCGAAAACGATCGGGCAGAAGAAACCTCCGAGTCCGCCGATTACGCCGACTGTTCCGCCAACAACACCAACCTCGGTCGGAAAATATTCAGGAATGAATTTGTAAACCGCGGCTTTGCCGATGCCCCAGGCAATACCGATCAGAATTACGAGCACGGTGTAGATCCAGACGTTCGCCTGAAAGTAAATCCGCGTGGTTTCCTTCGCGAGCAGTTGTTTCTTTTTCACTTGCTCACCGGGTTGCACAACCGGTGTTTGATAACTGTCCTTCGTCGGCAAAATCAGCGCTCCCTGGTCCACGTTCTCGAAATCGGTCGAGCGCGCCTTCACCTTGAAATCAGTTTGTTCGACTTTGATATTCGAATCCGAGACGCTGGTGACTGTGCCGTTCGTCGTCGCGACGACGCCTTTGCCCGGCGAAGTGATCTCCATTCGCGGGACGCTCAAAAGCAACGCCAGCACTAGTGACGTCCCGAGCACGAGGTACATAACTTTTCGTGCGCCCCACATGTCTGACACCCAACCGCCCAACGCGCGAATCAAGCCTGACGGAAGACTGAACAGGGAAGTGAGCAAACCGGCCGTAACCAGCGACATCGCGTAGACGCTGACAAAGTAGGGAACCAACCACTGCGAGAATGCGACGAAACAACCAAAGACGAGGAAGTAGTAAAGACCGAAGCGCCAGACCCGCATGCTTTTTAAAGGACTAAGTAAATGGGCAATAGTCTCGGGTCGTGAAGTTGGCAACTTGTTCTTCGTGAAAATTAAGAACAGCAAGCCCATGCCAACGAGGACAGCGGCGTAGATCTGCGGCAGCTTGCGCCAGTTGTCCACGTTGGCGCCATGGCTTGTTAGATAATTCAGTAACGTGGGCGCAAGAAATGTTGTGACTGCTGCGCCGGCATTGCCTGCGCCGAAAATACCGAGCGCAGTGCCTTGCCACTTTCGCGGATACCAAACAGATGTATAGGCAATGCCGACGGCGAAGCCTGTTCCAGCAAGTCCGAAGCCGCCGCTCAACAGAGCGTAGGTCGCGAAGTTATTCGCCGAACTGAGCAAGTACATCGGTACGGCGCAAAGCATGAGGAGCGCGCCGAATACCCACTTGCCGCCGAAACGATCGGTGAGCAGTCCAACCGGCAGGCGAAAGATCGATCCGGTCAATACGGGAATGCCCAACAGCCAGCCAATCTCAGCCGGTCCCCATTTGAAGACACCGTTATCAACCAGAAACGTCACCATCACGCCATTGAAAACCCAGGCGGCGAAACAGACGGTGAACGCGAGCGTGTTGAAGAACAGAATGCGATGTGAAGTGCCAGTGACTTGTTCCTGCATAACTTTTCTAGAAAGGAGGCGTCTCCATTGATTGGGCGAGGCGCAGCCTAACTTTCGCGACCTATCGCAAGGTGTATGCCCGAGAGGAAATGCAGCAATTGTGGGTATTTAGAGGCGAAAACTTAGGGGAAAATGTCGATGGGCTGCGGAAAATCTCGCACGATGCTTCTCTGTGCAACCTCTGTGTTCTCTGTGTCTCTGTGGTGCACTTTTCTGCGATTCATTTAACCACCGAGACACAGAGAACACAGAG
>DASTVU010000512.1:0-4980 GCA_035758935.1 Pyrinomonadaceae bacterium
GCCGGGATTCAAGAAACGAGAGACTCGAGATTCGCGAACACGATTTCAAACCACGGGCGGCCACGGAGGGCCGCCCCTACAGTTGAACCTTCGCCAATTTATGGTCGACGAGGCGCGTGATGGCGCCGACTGTACAAAAGCGTGGCAGCGTCGTTGCGTGAATGCGCGACGGAAAAAGTTCTTTCGGTGTGTCGTAAAGCAAATCCATCAGACGCTGCCGGCCGGCTTCAGTCAACACTGCATCTTCCGCAAACTCAGCCTCGGAGAGATCACCACGCGCGAGGTGATAGATCGTTCCCTCCGGAATCTCGATCTCAAAATGCTGTTCGATCCGAAACAGAAGATCGAGCAGGTCCATCGACGTGAAACCAAGATCGTAAAAGAATAGTTGCTGAGCCGAAATCGGTTCCGTTTCAGGCAGCGCGAGTGTCTGACGCACGAGCGTTGCCACTTCCGCTGCCGTGTCGCGTCCTCTCAAGCCGTTACGCCTCCGTCGACAGACCAAACCTGGCCCGTTACGTAAGAGCTCATGGGCGACGCGAGAAAGAGCACTACCGGCACAACTTCTTCAGCCTGCCCAGGTCGTCCCATCGGAATCGACGCGCGTGCCAGGTCCATGTGATCGTCGAGAATGCGTGCGCTCATTCCGCCTGAAAGTAGTCCGGGCGCCACGGCATTGATCCTGATCCCGCGCGTTGCAGTCTCGCGCGCTGTGGTTCGCACAAAAGCTTCAAGTGCCGCTTTTGAAGACGCATACGCAGCCTGGCCGGCATTGGGACGTTGCGCGGCGGTGGAAGAAATGACGACGATGTTGCCGCTGCGATTCAGAATCATCGGTTTCAGCGCCGCTCGTAACATTCGAAACGCAGCCCACAGATTCAGATCATAAACTCTAGACAACTCTTCGTCAGTCAAACCGGCGACAAGCCCGTCAGCCAATGTACCGGCATTTATGATCAGCGTGTCGATCCGTCCGGCCTCTTCTACGACACGCGCGGGCGCATTCACTTCAGTGAGATCTGCAACAAGGCTTCGCGCCGACAACTCCTTCGCCAACCCGCTCAAGGCCTCCTCGTTTCTCGCGGTCAAAAACAAACTGGCACCCGCATCCGCAAACCCCTTCGCCAACGCGCGCCCGAGATAACCCGTCGCCCCGGTTATCAGCGTAACCCGATCTTTCACCCCCCAATCAGTCATCAATCCGTGCAAATCCGTGGCTAATATCGCTTCAGAACAACTGCCGCGTTTTGTCCCCCCATACCAAAAGAAACCGACAAAACCGTCCGGGCATTCACCTCGCGTGGCTCCGCGATCACGTGGTCCAACTCGCAACCTTCATCCACATTTTGCAGATTGACAGTCGGCGGTACGATTCCCGTCGCGCAAGTTTGTGCGGCCACGATCGCTTCGAGCACCCCAGCCGCCGCCATCGCATGTCCAATCGCGCCTTTTGCTCCTGACACCGGAACGCTTTTCCACCGATCGCCGAAGAGTTTTCTCAGGGCTACTGCTTCCGCGAGGTCCCCGGAATAGGTCGCCGTGGCGTGTGCGTTCACCGCGTCGATCTCTTCCGAACTCAAACCCGCATCCGCAAGTGCACGGCGCATGCAAAGCTCTGCGCCCGCACCATCGTCACAAGGTCGATTTAGATCGAATGCGTCCTGACTGACGCCGAACCCGATCACTTCTGCGAACACCGGCGCGGCACGTTCGACTGCGCTTTCCAGAGTCTCCAGAACCATTGCGCCTGCCCCGTCTGCCAATGCAAATCCTTTGCGCCGCTTGTCGAAAGGACGACACGCCAACGACGGATCGTCACCGTTGTCGATCGCGACTGCCTGCAATCCCGCAAATCCGATCAGGTAAAACGGCGTGAGCATCACACTCGAACCACCAGCCACACACGCATTAACCTGACCATTTTGAATCAGCCGAAACGCTTCGCCGATCGCCTGTGTGCCCGAGGCGCAGGCGGCAGCAATCATGCGTCGTGGCCCAGTGAACCTCGTCGCCAGATTCGAGAAGCATCGTCCCGCCGAGCGATGCACAAAACCTTCCGCACCCATCTGAAAAGTATCGAGACCGGTAGACCAAATAAACCCACATTCAGCGGCATCACGTTTCGACTCGGCGAGGGCGTCGTCAATGGCGCGATTCGCAATCACATGATCCCGTTCGACGTTTTGCGGTGAGACTGCGTCGACCTCGCCACCTGTCGTCACGTTGATTCCCGAATCAACGAGACGCTGCACACGTCGCACGCCCGAACGATTGGCGAGCAGTCCGTTCCACAACTCATGCGTTGTTGCGCCGAGCGCCGAGAGTGCGCCCATGCCCGTAATAACAACGCGACGCTTCATCACGAGACTTCCAGGTTAACAGTTACGCCTGACACTCCATCAGTGTGTTCCGCGGGTACAACATACGAAAGCCGCCCGCGGCTGCCCTGCGGGATCGACGCCAACATTCCAGCGAGACCATTCGCCGCGTGTGGTTTCACATCGGAGATTTGACAGTTGCGCACGATTGAGACGAGCCGCACGGAATTAGGTCTCGCATGAACTGAAAACAACAATGCCACGCCCAACCCCGCCGCACCGTCTTCAGCAGCATCCTGATCTCCGGCCATCAACAACGCTTCCCCTTCGTGTCCGGCCTCGAGACGTTCCATCACAGCCTCGAGTCCACACCACGCTTGCCCCGCCGCACCACCGAGCCCGAGACAATACGCGTGATTCCGATGCGCGATCGCAAATGCAGACATTGCAAGATTGTCTACAGCGTGGAGTGTCTGCGTCGGGTTCATGCGCATATTCCCAAGCGTCCCGCTCGCCATGCCCGAGGTCACAACATCTCCCCAGCGATAAAGATCAGGCGAACCCGGTTGGCAAGGCGCCAAAGAAATAACCGCAGCCGTCGAACGATCCTGCGAAAACTTCATCACCTCATCAGCCGCGGCGAGCGCAAGTTGAACCGGCTTGTTATAACGACGCACCTGCCGCCACAACTCAGGCTTCTTTTCTCTCACTCTCGCGAGATCACTCTCCTGCGCCGCTCCCACCAGATAAACCATTTTGTGCTTTATGTGCCTTTTGTGGCTTAATTCTTGCCGAAGTAAACAGTATGAATGCCGCGCTTAACCTTGGACCAGTAATACAAGTTCGTCGCGAGGTTCACCCACAAATTTAGCGGCTTGCGACGAAACACAACGCGACTCAGGATCGAACGCAACGAATAAAACTCCTGCACCGCACGCCACCACCCATCATGCAATTCTTCCGGCGAGAGTTGTTCCGGCTTATAGACAACATACGGCTCGCGCAGATGATTTAGATCCGTGTCGAACACACTTCCCGATCGCCAGATCTTGTCGCCCGTCGGCGAACCGGGATACGGCGTCAAAATAAAGAACTGCGTGATCGGAACCTTCAGAGACTCGAGATAACCAACCGTGCGCTTGAACGTCTCCGCGTTGTCGTCGGGCAATCCGAAGATGATCAGCGCGTGTGGACTGATGCCCGCATCCATAATGCGTTTGAAACCTTCGGCATACTTATCAACGGCGTGAAATGTCTTATTCACATCTTCGAGATTTCGCGCGGAGAAAGTCTCCACACCAAGCGCCATCAACACGCAACCCGATTCACGCGCCTTCTTCAAGAGATCAGGATGGCGTGCAACATTGATCGTCGTCTGAGTTCCCCAACGGATTGGCGCACCTTTGAGTGCAGTGAAGAGTCGATCGGAAAACTTCACGTCTTCACAGAGATTGTCATCGCAGAAGTTTATGTTCCGACTCCGCGTGGCCTCGACGTCGCGAACGATCTGGTCCACGGGCCGTTTGCGATACATACCATTGAACACAGCCGCTATCGAGCAGTACTCGCAGGTAAACGGACAACCACGTGTTGCCTGCACCGGATAGACAACCACCCGATCCTTTTTGATCAGGTCATAACGCGGAACAGGAAGATTGTTGATGTCAGGCGGGCGAGCCGATCGATACCGGCTCTTGAGTTTGTTCTGTTCGATGTCCTCAAGTATCTGCGGCCACACCTCATCGCCTTCACCAAGAACGATCGCATCAAAGAGCCCTTCAACGCGATCCGGCAACATCGAAGGCAAGTAACCTCCAAGCACAACCTTCTTCCCGGCAGCGCGAAACCGGCGCGAGATATCTACGCACCGCTGGAGCTGCATGATCTGCCCTGAGAGCGCTACCACATCCGCATCGCTTTCAAAATCGATGTCTTCTAAATACTCTTCAACTAACCTGACTTGGTGTTTATCGGGCGTGAGCGCGGCCATGAGCGGTGGTCCAAGATGAGGCAAATACGCACCCAGACGATCGATCAGATTCTTTGACTGAACGAGACTGCCGTCGTCGCGATAATGCGCTGGATGAATGATATCGATCTTCATTTCGCCACGGATGACACGGATTCGATCATGTCCGCTAATTGTCGAAGATTTGTGCCGCTCACAGACGCCCGCGCCAGTTGCTCGCGCGTGATCCGTATCCGGTAACGATCCTCAACCGCCACCACAACTCCAAGCAGAATCAACGACGAGAAAGGTATGATCGCGTCCAACGGCTCGTCCTCGGAACAATCACGCACGGGCAACGCTGCATTCACATCTGGCGCAGCGCGCACGATCAATTCTCGCAGTTCGTTGATTGTTTCGGGCCTTGCTATTGACTGACTCTCCCGGTGATCTGGACTAAGGGCGGTCCGTTTTCAAGCTTGACCGGTGCGGGGGATACCGGCTCGGCGTCGGGGAAGAAACGCTCGTCCCTGTGTCGATACAAATTGTTGTACGAGCAGCCGGGCATCAACCGCCCGTCAGGCATCACGTAATGCGTGCAGCACTTCTTCAAACGCGCCACATCGAGATCCCACGGATCCATGAAGTTGTGGATGAAGAGTGCCTTGCTGCGCGCCTCCGTACGACGCTCGATATCAGCAGCAGACAACGGAT
>DASTVU010000513.1:0-7257 GCA_035758935.1 Pyrinomonadaceae bacterium
CAAACCACGGGCGGCCACGGAGGGCCGCCCCTACAGTACGTTCTTAGAAGATCAGTTTCATTGCGAGTTGAATATTTCGTGGGCCACCACCGCCCATGAATGGATTGCCGATGCCGACGTCAGGTGTGACCGTGATCGGCAGAAAGCCAGTTCCGCGACCGGTAACGGGATCGATCGAAGAGGTCATGTCTGCCGCAAAACTCGGCAACAATGGATTCGAAAAATTCGGATGATTGAAGATGTTGAAGATCTCAGCCCGGAACTGAATCCGCAGCTTCTCAGTGATGTCAGTGTCCTTGAAAATCGAGAAGTCGACGTTGTGATAACCCGGCCCACGCAACGCGTTTCGACCAAGAGAACCAAAGTGCCACGTGCCGGGAATGCACGATGCCGCACTACCATCGCCGGCTGGATCGAGTGTGCAAGGCACTTTGAACGCCGAGAGATTGATGAACCTGTCAGGCGAGCTTGTGCCGGCATACGGATCACCCACGACATCAGGCCGCGGGAAAAACTCCCCCGTATTGTTGTAGTCATCGAACAGTGTCAGGTGAAATGGATTCCCCGTCCGGACCGTCACCACACCATTCAATTGCCACCCCTTGCCAAGCCGCGGATGTGACTCCAAAAAGTTTGGCAACGCATAACTCGCACTGACGACGAAGCGATGTCGACTATCGAAATTCGAGTTTGCTTTCTCGCATTTTGTGCAATGGCTATTGTCCGGCTGGGTAGCATTGGCCACATAGTCCTGACCATCCGAAGCATTGTCGATTGAATGGGACCAGGTGTAGTTGACCTGCGTAGAGAAGCCTCTGCGATCGCGCACCGAGAACGTCGTTTGCAGTGCGTTGTAATTCGAGATCGCAGTTGTCTCGAGCTGATTCACATAAAAGAACGTGCCGCCTGATGGAGCAAATGGTCCATTATCAAATGGCCGAGCGGACGAAACACTCGGATTCAGAGGCTGGTTGATATCGCGGTAGCGAAACAGCTTCGTGCCGTGTGAGCCGACGTATCCGACTTCAAGCACGCCATTTCTAAACAGTTCCCGTTGAATGTTGAAGTTGTAATTTTGTATGTACGGAGTCCGCAGATTTGGATCGGCTGCGAACACGTCGGAGTCTAGAAAGTCTGTAAAGATTGGGACGCCATCCTGGATCTCAGGTATGGTCGAAAACGAAAACAGCACCGGGGCTGGACCAACAGGATTGAATGCCGGGCCGGGATTGAAGGTATTGAATGGCAGTTGTCCCGCGAAAAAGTCCTGCGAGAACGCATCGTAGAACAAGCCCCAGCCTGCACGCACCACGGTCTTGTCGTTTCCGTTGACATTCCAGGCTAGTCCGACACGCGGCGAGAAATTATTCCAGTCGCGATTGTATAGCCGTGGCAGTCCTGGCGAACCAACTTGTACAAGACCTTCTGTTGGACTGAAGTTGCTCAACAAGTGGTCGCGTTCGTCGATCACGCCGAAGTAATCCCAACGCAGTCCAAGATTGAGTGTGAGTTGTGGGCTATAGCGAAATGTGTCCTGCAAATAACCAGCGTGTGAATTCTGGAAAGTGAAACGATTCGAATTGCCACGCGCCGCACGTCCGCCGCTAAGTATGCCGGCGAGAAAATCTTCGAGCGAGCCAAAGTCCAAACGACCGCGATAGCCGGCATCGAAAAACTGGTCGATTGTCGTGCGTCGAAATTCGTAACCAAATTTCAGGTCATGTTTCGTGAGCTTCCACGAGAAGTTATCGATCAATTGATAATTGATGTCTGTGCGCGCGCGTGGCACTGAGAGCGTTGCGCCGATATTCGCGATTCCCAGATCATCCTGAATACGAATCTGCGGCAGACCAAAGTCCTGCTCGTTGGTGATGCCGGTGTTGAGCCCAATTGAGCGCGGATCGAAATCATTATCTTCCGGGAAAAATCCCTGCTTGAAGTGATTGAAGCCAAATCGCAGTTCGTTGACTTTGGTCGGCGAAACAATCTTCAAGTAAGAGATCGAGACGAGATGAACTGTCGTCGGTGTCGTGGTGTTGAAGCCGGGAAGAATATTGCCGGCAAGGATTGCGAGTGGAAACGACTGATCGCTCGTGCCGTAGAAATAGCGTCCGGTTAGTTGGTTGTCCTTATTGAATGAGTGATCGATCTTGCCGATCAAACTGTCGACGTCATTGGAGGCTAGTGTGGTGACGAACAGATTTGGTCTACCGCTGTTATCGTTTACAGGCAGCGGCCGATTCGGGGCGGGCCAGGGGTTGCGAGCTAACAGACGCGCAATGACCGGGTTGGTTGGACCACCACGTTCCTGGATCTCGCGCGGATCGGGAACACGTGCCGTTGAATTCAGTCCGACTCGTTCGCGTTGGCCTTCGTACGCAAAGAAAAAGAATGTTTGATTCTGCTTTATTGGACCACCAAGCGAGCCACCAAACTGATTGTTTTTAAATCCGGTTTGTGGATCGGGCTTGGGATTGAAGACGTTACGCGCATCGAGTTTGTTGTTTCGGAAAAACTCGAAGAGGGAACCGTGAAAATTATTCGTGCCCGACTTGGTGACGATGTTCACGGTAGCACCGGAGTTGCGACCAAACTCAGCCTCGACGTTTGTCAGAATTGCTGCTTCGGAAATGGCTTCGATTGGCAGGATGGTCGCGGGAGTTCCGAAGACGCCTGCTTCGTTGATCGCCGGAAGATTTCGGTAGCCGTCGTTCATGTCGGTGCCGTCGAGCAGATAATTGTTTGCGCGCCCGCGATTGCCGTTCGCGCTGAACAGACCGAACGAACCGGGAGAATCGGTTGCACCTGAAGGATCTCCGGTCGCGCCCGGAACCATGACCAGGAACTTGGTGAAGTCGCGGCCGTTGATGGGCAAGTCTGCGGCGGCCTTGGTCGTGATTGTGCCACCAAGCGTGTTGCTGGTGGTCTCCACCTGCTCGTTTGTAGCCACTGTCACTATTGCGTCTGTGCCAATATTCAAGTCCAATTCGACGCGTCGTTCACCGGAGACTTCTACATTGACATTCAAAACCACTGACCCTCGAAAGCCGGAATGATCGGCTCGCACTTCATATGTACCAATCGGCAACTCCGCGACGGTATAGTTGCCCTCATTGTCCGTGGTCGTCGTACGCTCGAGACCAGTACTCGTATTTTTGACAATGATCTTTGCACCAGCGACCACCGCTCTATTCGGATCGTAGACCGTGCCGAGGATTGTGCCGCGGAATGTTTGTGCTGAAACAGTCAGTGATAGCAGCGAGATGATGAGGAGTGCATAGGCAGTTCGCATATTGTGGCTCCTTTATCCACAGATTACGCAGAGATTAATCTGTGTAATCTGTGGATACAAGGTTTTGAGCAACGGTTACTGCGTCGTAACCGAGGTGTCGTCGATTACAAACGATGTTTGCAACGACGAGTCCTCCTGTCCAAGGAAGTAGATTCGTATTGTCTGTCCCCTGAACGCACTGATATCAAAAGTTCTCAGCGTATAGCCGGTTGTCTCGTTCAGGTTCGAAAAAGTCGCAAGGGTAGCGAGTACCGTGTTACTTGAATTGCGAATTTGTACCCGCAACGTGTCAAAGGCTGTCGTGGTTGTTGTTTCGGATGAATTGATCTTCAGCCAGAAACTGAGAGTCACAGTGTTGGCACTGGCTGGCACAGTGATCTGCTGGAAAAGCGAATCAGTGTGTGTTGTGCCATAGCCATCGAGCCATGCGTAGAAGGAGCCGGTCCGAGGTGTTTGCCCTGTTGAGTTGGTGATCACACCCGCGGTCGCCGTCCAATTAACGCTGCCCGATTCGAATCCGCGGTTCAACAACAATTCTCCTCCGGGAACTGGAGTTGGAGTTGGTGTCGGAGTCGGCGGTGGCGCACTGGTCAAGAGTGAGAAGAGCAACCGGTTCGGTGATCCGGTGCCCGGATTACTCACGTGGTTCAGTGTCGAGCTGTTGATAATGGCCGCTGTTACCGTTGCGGGTGAAGCGGTCGGATTTGTTTCCAGGAACAAAGCAGCGACGCCGGCAACGTGTGGTGTTGCCATCGATGTTCCGGAAATGGTGTTGGTTGCTGTGTCGCTGGTTCTCCACGCGGAAGTGATGCTGCTGCCCGGTGCAAAAATGTCGAGGCAGGTTCCGAAGTTTGAGAACGAGGAACGTGCATCGGTCGTTGTCGTCGAACCGACAGTGATCGCACTCGCCACGCGAGCCGGCGAAGTGTTACACGCATTCTGATTCTCGTTACCGGCAGCAATCGCGTAAGTGACGCCATCGTTAATTGAATTTGTGACCGCGGTGTCGAGTGCTGATGAAATGCCGCCGCCCAAACTCATGTTGGCAACCGCCGGTTGACCCGCCGCATGATTAGACGTAACAAAATCCACACCGGCGATAACGCCGGAGTTCGTTCCATTACCACTCGAATCGAGCACGCGAACTGCCACGAGCGTAACGTTCTTCGCGACGCCGTAGGTTGAACCACCGACAGTGCCGGCGACGTGGGTTCCGTGTCCATTGCCGTCGTTAGTGCCGAGTCCATCGTTGATGGCTGTGAAGCCGGAGATCACGCGCCCGCCGAATTGTGTGTGCGTCGCGCGGATGCCGGTGTCGATGATGTAAGCCCTGACTCCGGAGCCGGTGGCGTTGAAGTTGTAGTTTCCATCGAGCGGAAGATCTCGCTGATCGATGCGATCTAGTCCCCACGTGGCGCCTGTTTGAGTTGCCTCTAAAGAAATGACGCCATCCTCTTCGACAAACGCGACGTTTGGATCGTCTGCCAGCCGGAGTGCTTGTTGTTCATTCATGCGCACCGAGAAACCTTTGAGTGCGCGCTGATAGGTTTGACCATTACTACGATCGCCACCGAAATCACGTGCGAGGCGATGAGCTTCGCCGTCAACGTCAGCGACGTCGTCTTTGAGTACGACGATATATTGATTGGCGATTTTTTTGTCCGCGCGCATGCGCCGGAATTTACCGCCGTTATTATTCTGACCGTGAACTGCAGTAAGGACTACCACTGCGACAGAAATGGCTACTAGAGCAAACACCGCAAGCGTTTTCTTCATATGACCTCCAGTGAGATACAGATTGCTGGTTGTGATTTGGGAGCGTCCGCCACTGAGCAGTCGATAAATCCAGGGAAACAGCGGACTGGATCGCTCGACGATTATCGTCCGTTAATACTTTGGATCTGAGGTGAACTGAGCCAAACTGGGAGGACAGCTTTTTGGGAGGTATCGAGTTTCTGAGCGGGCAGATGATAGAGCCACGAAGGACAAAAAAGCAAATCCAAATTGAGTGGGACGATGAAGAAGACAAAATCAACTTTGAATGTTTTTGTTGCGTTACTGCGCGGCGTCAACGTCGGTGGCAACAACATGATCAGTATGAGCGCGCTCAAGAAAAGTTTCGAGGCGATGGGCTTTCCGCACGTTTCCACTTACATCAACAGTGGAAACATCATTTTTACGACAAAGGAAAACGACGCACGGAAGCTGGAGAAGAAGATCGAGCAAATGCTATCGAAGGAGTATCAGCTCGATTCCAGGGTCGTGCTACGCAGTCTTCCTGAAATGGAAAAACTCGTGCAGAGTTTGCCGCGAACGTGGACCGGCGATCCGAATTGGCGATACAACGTGATCTTCC
This sequence comes from Pyrinomonadaceae bacterium, assembly GCA_035758935.1. Taxonomy (GTDB): domain Bacteria; phylum Acidobacteriota; class Blastocatellia; order Pyrinomonadales; family Pyrinomonadaceae; genus PSRF01. Next base: position 5,649 of record DASTVU010000513.1, read on the forward strand.
TGCGTCACACAATTGACTCCGAGAAAATTTTGGATGAGTTGGTAGTCAAGGACGACATTGAAGAAGTGCTCTATTCTCCGGGCGCGCTTCTTTGGTCGGCGCAAGTAAGCGATCTGACCAGAACGCAAATGGTGAAACTCTCCAGCCGCAAGATGTACCAGGACATGACGATCAGAAATCTCAACACCACGCGGAAGCTCTGCGAGCTGATGAAGAAAGTTGCTGAGACGAATAGTTAAAGCTCACGTTCTGGACCTGTTGTATTTTCTGAATTTCACGTATGATCCGCGGAATCCGTCCAAGCACTGGAGTTATACAATGAGCGACCGCAAATATCGCCAACGCGGCTACCAGGACTACGATCGCGAACAACCTCAGCGACCAAGACCGCAATCAGGATCTGAAGGGCAGTCCAAACCTCAGGATCGCGAAGGCCCACGTTCGCCGAAGATGATGGCGTTTGGTGAGGCGGTGAAGTGCGCTAACTGCGGAATAGCAGCTCCAACCACGATTCATTTCACGAGTACCTGCACGAAGTGCAAAGCAGAACTTCACAGTTGTCGTCAGTGCACTTACTTTGATCCCAGCGCTCACTTCGAGTGCAGCAACAAGAAAATCGCTAAACGCATCGTCAACAAGAACGCTAACAACATGTGCGAGCTATTCGCACCCCGGACAGTGGTCGAGCGACAAACCTCATCAGGCGCTCCGACCGACGCTCGGGCGGCATTCGCCAAGCTGTTCAAGAAGTAAACATGAGATACCTAATCATAATTGTTTTCGTTGTATTACTTGCCGGGATCATTCTGAGGTCGATGAGATCTCAACGCTGAGGAATTACCCCGGAAGTTTGTCGGCGAGCACGTCGATCTTTTCGATGCGCGGTGGCTGCGCAAGGAGCGAACTCGCTTTCTCCATTAGGGCTTTGGCAACAGCGCCAGTGAGATGAGCGTCGCGTCCTGCCTCATCCGGAAAAACGTCGAAAATACCGAATTCAGACTTTCCGAAGCGAATGGCAAACCACGCAGTTGTGCCCGCTTCCTGTTGGACCAACGGCACCGCAGATCGAAGAAACTCTTCCACCTCGGCTTCTTTACCTGATTTCGCTTCCAAGCGCACGAGCAATCCTTTTGTTGTCATGAGACCCTCCTTCTGTGCCAGTTTGTGGCTTGTTCATAGGCAAATGCAAATGAGAGTAGGCTCGCTTCAGCGAAGCGTGCGGCTGAGATCTGTAAACCGATTGGCAGACCAGCTCGAGTGAAGCCGCAGGGGATTGATATCGTTGGCAGACCGTTCGCATTGAAAGGACGAGTGTTTCTCAGCCAGAGCTCGCCCGCGGGATCGGGCGACATGTCGAGGGCTTCTCTTATTGTGATGGGCGGCACGGGTGTTGTGGGCGTAATTAGAAAGTCGACTTTCGCGAAGACATCATCGATCTCACGTCGTAGACGATCCAGGTGATGTCGCGCTTCAATGTAAGCCACGATGTCCACGGCCGCTGCTTGTTTGAGTCTTTCGCGAATCCAGGGCGCATAGAGTTCAGGCGTCTTCGTGAAAGATTTCGAATGCACTGCGTAAACTTCCGGCGCTTGCACGGCGGTTGGCGTCG
>DASTVU010000514.1:0-6350 GCA_035758935.1 Pyrinomonadaceae bacterium
ACATCCGGATCGACGTCGTCCGCGGAAGCTTCCTGCTTGAGTGTGCGCGCCAACATGACGGACCCGATGATGGCCACGAGCAGCAACACGCTTGCGATTTCAAACGGCAACGCCGCGTACCGGTAGAGACTGCTGCCGAGACTTTGTGAATCCGTGGTGATCTTGCTGCTGCCGGTCCCTGAGGTGGCGTACGACTGATCTCTCGTCGCCTGTTGCGCAGCCAGTACGTCAGGAGGCGTGGTCTGCTTAGCCTGCAAACCGGCATAACCTCTATTAACGGAATAGAGCACACCACCGACGAGGAGGAAACAGAAGATCAAGCTGGCAGTGACTTGTCGTTGGTTATTGAAGATCTCGTCAGTTCCACGCTCTTCAGCACCGACGTTCACAAGCATGATGACAAAGAGAAACAGCACCATCACGCCGCCGACATAAACGAGTATCTGCACACCAGCAATAAACTCCGCCCGCGACAGCACAAACAGCGCCGCCACCGAAACCAGCGACGAAATCAGAAACAGCGCGCTATGAACAGCATTGCGCGCCATCACGGTCAACAACCCCGCAAAGATCGCCGCGAGTCCGAAGATCCAGAAGAAGAGCGCTTCGTAACCTGAGAGAGTCATCTTATTGCCAATTGCCAATTGCCAATTGCCGATTTGAAATCATTTCTTGCCATCAATTTTATTTTTCGAGATGGTTCTGCTCGAAGCTGTAACACGCGAGCCTGCCATGATGCGAGTCAACTCATTTGCCTCATCAAGTAAAGGTTGAACACGTGAAGCATTCAAGAGACCTCCCTCAATGATCAATTCCAACCAGAACGCACTTTCGTCGGCTTCTTCTTCTACGATTCCTAATTTTGCAATAAACTCGGCTCGCGAACGTCCTCTACACGCAGCTCGATAGTTCGAACCTACCGACGTCCCAGATCTCACCAGTTGACCTCCTACTGCTCTTCCTTGGAGGCTATTTGGCAAGGCCGATACTAACTTCAAAATTCTTAGAGCAAACCGCTTGGTTCGCTCCTTCAACTCTTCCGCATCCAAGATGTGAGGACTCCAATGAATGCCCAGGATCACGCCAATTGGCAATTGGCAATCGGCAATTAGCAATAACTTAGCTCGTGTACTTCACCGTTTCCCGACCTTGCTCGAGCATTTCGCGATTCCAGACAAAGCCTGCGCGCGAGTAGGTGGCCAGTTCGAAGTCCTGTGTCAGTTCCAGACACGAAGTCGGACAGGCTTCCTGGCACAACGCGCAGAACATGCACCGCGAAGTGTCGAAGATAAACTCGTCGAGCACTTTCTTGCGGCGCGGTTTTCCGGCGACGACGATCTCGACGTCCATCGGAATCACGTCGATGCAATCTTCAGGACACGCGATCGCGCAGAGGTTGCAGGCGATGCAGAGCGTGTCGTGCGTTTCCGGATCCATGTTCAGACGCGGCGCGCCGTGGAATCGTGGCGCCACGTCCGGACGTACCTTCGGGTACTGTTCGGTGTAGATTCCCTTGCCCGCTACGGCGTCCTTTTCAGTGAGCGCGCCGACGTTGTATTTCAGCGTCAGCCCCATGCCCCTGATGAGGTCGATCATGAAGAAGCGTTTGAGCTTCTGAGCAAACGTCGGTTTTGGAGTTTTTACTAATGGCATAACTTAACTTCCTGCCTGCACCGCGGGTTTACCTTTCGGCACATTCACCAGCTTGATATTTCTGCGCTGCACTTTCAAATTGAAATCTCGGGAGCGCCAGTTGATTCGCGCCAGCAGCAGCGCAGTAATGAACAGGCCCAGTATTCCAAACGCGATCATGATTCCCTTGCCCGTCGCGGTCATATTCAAACCGCGATCGAGCCTTTCGATTGTCGTGATTCCTCGCCAACCATTTAGGGCCTGAACGACGAAGATTGCAAATCCCGAAAGCACGATATTGATCAGGGCGGACGGTATTAACCACTTCCAACCAATATCCATCAGTTGATCGTAGCGGAATCGCGGCAACGTCCAGCGCAACCAGAAATAGACGTAAAGAATGATCGAGGCCTTAACTAAGAACACCAGCAAACTGACGATGACGTACAGATTGTGATACCCACTTACCTGGAGTCGATTAACAAACGGGAAGTACCAGCCACCGAGATAAACAGTTGTGGCAACCGCAGCCACGACAACCATCGCCGCATATTCGGCCATAAAGAAGAGCGACCAGCGCATTCCCGAGTATTCGGTATGGAAGCCTGCAACGAGCTCTGACTCCGCTTCAGGCAAGTCGAACGGGGCGCGATTGTTTTCCGCGATACCGCTGATCAAAAACAGAAGGAAACCGACCGGCTGATAGACGATATACCAGATGGAATCCGACCCTTGCGCCGCGACGATACCGGACATCGAGAGTGTGCGCGCAAACATCAACGCGCCGATCAGCGAGAGGCCCATGGCGACTTCGTAAGACACCATCTGCGCACTCGATCGCAGTCCACCAAGCAAGGCGTACTTCGAATTAGACGACCAACCGGCAAGAATCAACGCCAGCACACCAATACTCGAAACTGCCAGGACCAACAGCAAACCGATATTCACGTCGGCGATGACTGCCCAGTCAGGACCAAACGGAACCACCGAAAAAACGATGAACGCCGAGGCAACGGCAATGTAAGGCGCGAAGAAGAAGATCCACCGATCCGCGTTCTCCGGGATGAAGTCTTCTTTCGTGAGCAGCTTGAGTCCGTCGGCGATCGGCTGGAGCAGTCCCCATGGTCCAACACGCATCGGGCCAAGCCGCGCCTGCATAAACGCAGAAATCTTTCGCTCCAGATAAGTCGCGTAAGCTACCCAAAGAGCGACGAGTGTGACGACGAGGCCAATCTGGATCAACGGCCAGACGAAAAATTTTATCTGGTCTGCACTGAGTCCAGTTTTCAGCAGCAGATCGTTCAGCACATCGATGGGCGCAAATAGAAGCATGTATTAGCGATCAATCTCCCCTAAAACGATGTCGAGCGTTCCGATAATCGCCACCACATCCGCCACGAGGTGTCCGATACACATCTGCCGCAGCGCCTGCAGATTAATGAATGACGGAGGACGAACTCTGACGCGATATGGATGCGCGGTGCCGTCTGAAACAAGGTAACAACCAATCTCGCCTTTCGGCCCCTCGATCGTGTGATAGTAATCACCCACAGGCGGCTTCACGATCTTCGGCAACTTCGCATTCACTGGACCATCCGGAAGATTCTCCAACGCCTGATCGATAATTCGACGCGACTGTCTCATCTCTTCCAGTCGCACGAGATAACGATCATACGTGTCGCCGTTTTCGCCGAGCGGAATGTCGAAATCCATGTCGGCATAGGCGGCGTACGGTCGCGACTTACGCACATCCCATGGGACTCCGGAACCACGAAGCGCAGGCCCTGACAACCCGATTGCGATTGCGTCTTCGGCAGAGATCACGCCGATTCCAACTGTCCGGCTGAGCCAGATGCGATTTTCGGAAAGCACTGTCTCGTATTCGTCGAGTCGCTTCGGGAAGTTGTTTACAAACTGGCGGACGTCTTTGTTGAAGTCGTCGTAAGCATCGTTTGGCATACCGCCGACGCGCCATGCGTGGCACGTCAAGCGAGCGCCAAACTGTCGTTCGAAGATCTTCAGAATCTCTTCACGTTCACGCAGCGCCCAGAGGAGAACAGTGACAGCGCCGATATCGAGGGCGTGCGTAGCCAGCCAAAGCAGATGCGAAGCGATGCGGTTGAACTCAGTTAGAATCGTGCGCAGGTAATGCGCACGCGGCGGAACCGGGAGTCCCATCATCTGCTCGACCGTTTCCACCCACACGAGACCGTTTGAAACCGCGGCGATGTAATCGAGTCGATCCCAGTACGGCGCGATCTGGGTGTACATGCGGTTCTCGGCAATCTTTTCCATGCCGCGATGGAGATAACCGATGTCGCAATCAAGATCGATCACGGTTTCACCGTCGAGCCTGAGAACGACGCGCAACACCCCGTGCGTCGACGGGTGCTGCGGCCCCATGTTCAGCACCATCTCTGGGCTGTCGAGGAGAGTTTCCTGAGTTGTCGCGATTTCTACTTGATGCATTACGTCAATTCGTCTTATTTGACAGGATTACCAAGATTTTCATGATTAACATGATGACAAACCAATCTGTTAATCATGAAAATCTTGTTAATCCTGTCTAACTAGGCCGCAGGCTCCTCTGCGGGTTGCGGCTTGTAACAACCAGTCACCTGAAACGGCTCAACCACGAGGCCGATCTCTGCAACCTCGCCACTCTCTCTTTTCTCCACTAGCTTCAAAACGATTGCACTCGCAGCACTCGCTTTATTCCAGACGTTTCGCGGCGCAGCAGTTTCAGTCAAAACAAACCCGGCCACTTTAGCCGCTTCCGGCGAATCGAAGACTTTCGCACCGTAATGAGTGGCGATCTCTTTCGGCGTCATTTGTCTTTCGGCATCACTTCTTTGCCGCCACGGAATATGTCGCGCATCAGTCGTTCCTGCGGCACTGAAAGAACCTCGAGCCCGTAAGCTCGCCGTTGGTGCAACTGCTCCATCTCAACCTCGGTCATCACGGGCAGGTGATTCTCGGTCCACGCGTTCTCGATAAACTCGAGCGGATAGTCTTTTCGCAACGGGTACCCTTCCCAATCAGGCGGCAACAGCAATCGACGCAGATCCGGATGATTGGTGAAAGTAACGCCGAACAGATCAAAAACCTCGCGCTCGAGCCAGTTCGCAGCGGGCCAGACGCTTGTTACACTTTCCACACTGTCTTTCGCAGCAACCTTCAACCTGATCCGCTCATTGTTCTCAATTGAAAACAGGTTGTAGACGATCTCAAACGGCGTTTGCCGGCGGTCGGGATAGTGAACGCAGGTCAGATCGGAGAGATAGTTAAAGCCAGCTTCTGAATCGTCCTTAAGAAAATTGCAGATCTCGACGATGCGTGGGCCGTCAACATGAACAGAGAGCTGTCCAATAAACTCTGACGCGTCGCCAATCGCCTCACCGAATTTAGCTTTCAGTTTTTTGACGAGTGGATGCGCGCTGGCATCGGTTGGTTTCGGACCCTCTTCCTTTTTCTTAACTGGAGGCTTTGGTGCGCCCGCACCGGCTGGCTGTTCAAGACCCTCTTTTACGGCGGCGACACGAGCTTTTGCCTGCTCGACCATCGACGCCTTTTCGGCGTCGGCTCCGGCGAGCGTTCCTGCGGACGGAATGGCTGAGGGGGGTGGCGTGCCGGACGCCTCAGAATCTGAGACGCCCGGCGATACGGGTTCTTCAGAACCAGGTTGCTTAGTGTCTTCTGACATTAGGCCGGCAGCTCGTCCACACTTACACTTCGATTTAGCTAATTATCTCCTCACAAAACTGGGAAGACAATCGCTCAGTAAGCACTGCTGTTACAGCGAATAAGAGAAGAAAGCGAAACAAATTATAGCAAAGCGTTCTTCATATTACCTCATGGCGAGAATGATCTCATCAATTTTTTCTTTGGAGTGCGGTGCCTTGGCACCGCTTTGGTACAAAAGCGCCAACAAGTTGGCGCACTCCAAGGAGGCGCATGATGCGGTAAACTGGCGCGATGCCAAACAGTGACGGCACCAGGGCTCCTCTCAATCGAACGATGACGTTGTCGGATGACGAAGTCGTTCGATACAAGTCGTCGCTGAGAAGGCTCGAATCACCGGCCACTGTCGAGAATGTTCAGGACAAGCTGTTCTGCCAGGACATTTTTACAGCGCTGCCGCATCTGCCGGATCATTCAGTCGATCTGATGTTTGCGGACCCGCCTTATAACCTGACGAAAAGCTTCAACGACCGAAAATTCAAGAAAGTCTCGACCGAAGACTATGCAGAGTGGCTGGACTCGTGGCTCTCGCTGACCGTCAGATTACTCAAACCAACTGCATCGGTTTACATCTGCGGCGACTGGCGCAGTTCCGCTGCCATCCAGCGCGTCGGTGAGAAATATTTCATTTCTCAAAACCGGATTACGTGGGAACGCGAAAAAGGGCGTGGTGCGAAGTCGAATTGGAAGAACTGTTCTGAAGACATCTGGTTTTTTACAGTTAGTGAAGATTATTACTTCAACGTCGATGCCGTGATGCTGAAACGGCAGGTCATCGCGCCTTATACCGATAGGAATGGCGAGCCAAAAGACTGGAGCGAATCAGAAAATGGGCGGTTCAGAGTCACTCATCCGTCAAATCTGTGGACAGATCTAACCGTTCCCTACTGGTCAATGCCGGAAAACACCGATCATCCGACTCAAAAACCCGAGAAATTGCTGGCTAAAATCATCCTTGCGAGCTCACGCGAAGGCGA
>DASTVU010000515.1:0-3591 GCA_035758935.1 Pyrinomonadaceae bacterium
ATTGAAAACATCGCCGCAGCGAAAGCTGAACTGATCGAGGGACTCAAACCCGAAGGCACTGCGATTCTCAATGCTGACGACGAGCTGGTGATGAAGATGCGCGACAAGCATCGCGGCCGCACGCTGACGTTTGGTATCGACAATGTGGCCGACGTTACCGCAACGGAGATTGATACCAACTCGCTCGGCAGAATCGGATTTCGTTTGCGAACGCCATTGGGCGAGGCGCAAACGATCCTCGCGATGAGTGGTCGTCACAATTTGAGCAATGCTCTGGCAGCGTCAGCGGTCGGCACGGCGTTTTCGATCATGCCGGAGGAGATTGCGAAGGCTCTAAAGAGTGCACAGCCGCCGAAGATGCGTGGCGAAGTGCTCGACTTCGCGGCCGGCTTTACGGTGATCGACGATTCGTATAACTCGAATCCGCGTTCGTTGCTGAATATGGTGCGGACGATGGTGGAAGGTGGTCAGAGTGGCAAGCGACTGGTTGTTATTGCCGGCGAGATGCTCGAGCTCGGACCTGATGAAGCGTCGTTGCACCGGGACGTTGGGCGAGAGATCGCTGGTAGCGGAGTTAACTTGCTCTGGGGAGTGCGTGGATTGGCGAATGAGATCGTCGCCGGTGCGAATGAAGCAGGACTTACGGCGAAGTTTTTCAACTCTTCGGATGAAGTTGCAGCGGAGTTGATCAAGGAAGTCAAAGAAGGTGATCTGATTTTGGTGAAAGGCTCGCGCGGCGTTGCGACAGATAAAGTGGTGAAAGCGCTGCGGGAGCAGTTTCCATTGGCCGGAGAAGACGAAGGTTAGTTTGGACAGGATTTCCAAGATTTTCAGGATTTACATGTGAATCCTGCAAATCTTGTAAATCCTGTCTAAAAACGGTTTCGAAATAAATGATCTACTACTTCCTTTACGAGCTTCTTTACTTCCACTTTAAGGATAAGGATTGGTATCTCGTAAAGGGTCTCAACGTTTTTCAGTACGTCACGTTTCGCACTGCGTACGCGACGATCACGGCGTTATTAATTTCGCTTTTCTTTGGCGGCAAGCTGATCGAGGCGCTGAAGCAGTGGAACGTGGGCCAGCAGATTCGCGAAGAAGGTCCACAAGGCCACCAGGTCAAACGCGGTACGCCGACGATGGGCGGTGTGTTGATAGTCGGATCGGTTTTGATCTCGACGTTGCTGTGGGCGCGATTGTCGAGCGTCTTTGTTTGGACGGCCTTCGGCGCGACCCTCTTGTTCGGGTTGATCGGTTTTGTCGACGACTACTCGAAGATTGCGAAGCAGCGCAGTCTTGGGTTGACCGGACGGCAGAAACTCCTGGCGCAGTTGCTGGTGGCAGTCATGGTTTGGGCGGTGCTGTTTCTGTCGACAAGATTTTGGGGCGGCAACGACTACTCCTGGAATTTCAGTATTCCGTTCATCAAAGCGACTGCCAAACCCTTCGGACCAAGTTTTATTGGACCGTACTTGTATCTAGTGTTGATTGCGGTCGTGCTGCTCGGATCATCGAACGCAGTGAATTTGACTGACGGCTTGGACGGGTTGGCGATCAGCATCACCGTGATCGCGATGGGTGCGTTGACGGGTTTCACCTATATCAGCAGCGACGCGCGTTGGGCGACCTATCTGGACCTTACTCATCGACCCGAAGCCGCTGAGTTAACTGTCTTTTGCGGCGCGATGGTCGGAGCAAGTCTTGGGTTTCTCTGGTACAACGCGCCACCCGCACAGGTGTTCATGGGCGACGTTGGCAGTCTCGCCATTGGCGGCGCGATGGGAACGGTGGCAGTGCTCACCAAACAGGAATTTATGCTGTTGATGGTGGGTGGTGTGTTTGTGATTGAGGCGGTTTCGGTGATGTTGCAGGTGAGCGTGTTCAAGATGACGAAGCGCACCACCGGTACTGGGCGGCGGTTATTCAAGATGACGCCGTTGCATCACCATTTCGAGATGCAGGATTGGAAAGAGTCGAAAATTGTCTTTCGATTTTTGATCCTCGCGATCTTGTTTGCGTTGTTAAGTCTCTCGACGTTGAAACTCAGATAAAGGTTTGTGCTTCTTAGTGGCAAGAAAGTTTTGATCGTCGGTGCGGCGCGAAGTGGGATCGCAGCCGCGAAGTTTCTGTTGGCCCAGGGTGCGGTTGTCGCGCTCACAGATCAGAAGCCGCTTGAGAAGTGGACGCCAGAGGCTTTGGCGTTGAAAGAATCCGGCGTCGGTTTGTTACCCGGTGAACCGCCGAGCTGGTTACTCGATCAACTCGATCTGGTGGTTGTAAGTCCAGGAGTTCCGGCGACCATCATTCCGATTCGTTACGCCGAGCGAGCCGGCGCCGAAGTGATCGGTGAAGTAGAACTCGCATATCGATATTTGAAAGGTCGCATCGTTGCGATAACCGGTAGCAACGGTAAGACAACAACAACGTCGCTCATCGGCGAGCTATTGCGCGATGCGGGGTTGGTGGTGCAGGTCGGCGGCAATATCGGCAAAGCGCTGATCTCGATGATTGAGACTTCGCGAGATGACGGTTGGACGGTCGCAGAGCTTTCCAGCTTTCAGTTGGAAACGATCAAGAACTTTCATCCGGCGATTGCAGTGGTGCTCAATGTGACACCGAATCACATGGATCGTTACGAAACGTTCAATGATTACGCTGCCGCGAAGCACCGCATCTTCATGAACCAGACTCCTGAAAATACGGCCGTGCTCAACGCAGACGATCCGACGGTTTCATCGTGGGCGAGCGGCTTGCGAGCGAGAGTGTTGCACTTCAGTGTCAGAAAAGAAGTCGACAACGGAGTGTTTTTGCGGGGACGTGAGTTGGTTTTTCGTGGCAGCGAGGGTGAACGGGTGTTGCTCAATGTTGACGAAATGAAGTTGCGAGGACTGCACAACGTCGAGAACGTTGCCGCGGCTTTTGCGGCAGGCATCGCAGCCAGCGCGGGAATCGAGTCAATGCGTGAGACCGCGAAGCGATTCGATCCGGTTGAGCATCGTCTCGAGTTCGTCGCGGAAGTTGAAGGCGTGAAGTTTTACAACGACTCGAAGGCGACGAGCGTTGATGCAACGTTAAAAGCGCTCGAAGCATTCGCGGAGGAGCCGGGAAAAGTGGTGTTGATTCTCGGCGGGCGCGGAAAGAAAGCGCCGTACGCACCACTCGAATCGCTGATTCGAACTAAAGTGCGAAAGCTCGTGCTCATTGGTGAAGATGCTGAGACGATCGCGAATGAATTGGGAAGCAGCGCACCGTTTGAGCGTGCGACAGATATGAAGGACGCGGTCGCGCGTTCATTTAACTCAGCCGAAAAAGGCGACGTGGTTCTTCTCGCGCCCGCATGCGCGAGTTTCGATATGTTTGATAGCTTCGAACACCGCGGGAAAGTATTTAAGGAAGAAGTTCATCTTTTGTGACTTTTGTGCCTTTTTGTGGCTAAAAAATGGCTCGGAAACTTGCTCCAGATAAATGGCTCTTCGCGGCGACCGTCGGGCTCGCGCTCTTCGGCGTGGTGATGGTCTACAGCGCGTCGGCCGTCATCGCGCAAAAGGAGAATGGCAACCAGTTTCACTACGTGCTGAAGCAGGGCGTTTT
>DASTVU010000516.1:0-2755 GCA_035758935.1 Pyrinomonadaceae bacterium
GCCGCCGGATAAAGCTGCCAGTTCTTTAGTGGTGAAGGTCACGGGCTTGTGAACAATTGAACGTCAAGGTAGGCCGGGCAGTCCTCTGCACGCCGCGGCTCGCACGGGAGTGCGAGCCCTACCAGTTTCCGTTTCGACGAAATCGGCAAGTCATTTTTTCTTTCAAGTGATGGGATGAAAAGCGGCGTCGGGCCGCCGCACTCCAAGGAGACGCCAGAAATCAAACTTCAGTAATTCCTGAGAAAGGACTTCCCATGTATATCCTCGACGCCTTTTGGTCCATCATCCCCGGCAACGAAGCAAAAGCCTATGCAGCACTTGGCGCACTTACTGCGCAGGTTGAGAAGGAAGAGCCTGACACGTGGATGTATCTGCTCCACACTCCCAACCTCGATCCCGGTGTTAACACGTTTCCGATGCCGGGCCCGCAGCAAGTGGCCTTCGTCGAGGGCTTCAAAGATCGCGATGCCTTTCACAAGCACGCCAACGGGCCGATCCTGAAAGAGTTTTTCGCGAAGAACGGCGCGTACTTTCTGAACATGTACGGACCAACCGTACCCTTCATGATGCTGCAACCGCTGGAGATGATCGACGGCTTCATCCGTCCTGGCGCGGATGTCATAACAGCGTGGCAAGTAGAAGCACGCTGGGTAATGAAGCCTGGTAATCGTGACAAAGTGAAGAAAGCTCTTAAACCCTACGTTAGCGCAGTGCGCACCGAGGAACCGACGACGCTGATGTACACAGTGAGTGTGCCCGATGTGAGTAAGAACGCGATGGCCCTGCCCCCGTCACAAGTCGACGCTCTCGTCTATAACTCCTCCTGGACCAACCAGCAGGAGTTCTTCGCTCACGGCAGCGGTCCGGTCTATCAGGACTTTCTTAAGGAGCACGGCCACCTCTTCGTCCAGGCCGGCCCCGGCTCAACGACGCATCCGTACATGACCACGTCGGTTCTTAAACGCTTCGCCGGCTTCTTCCGCAAGAAAGCGTTTATAGGGTGAGTTTCGGCCTAACCTAATTGTCGTGTGCGCAACTATCGTACGGCAATCCACCGCGCTGCTAGTTTCATCCGACGGCTCTGTTTATGGGTGAACTATAAGGATAGTGAGATCAGTGTGGCTTATATCACTGCGATGCGCAGGATATTCAAGTTTTCGGGAACTGGTTTGTCCACAGATTGCACAGATTCAATCTGTGTAATCTGTGGATAAAGGCGGTTTAAGCAGGTGCTCTAACTCCGCTTTGACAGTCTCAGCGAGTCCTCGTATGTCGATTGGCTGGTACCGAATCTGCCGCTGAGTTTTCAGATCAAACGGTGGGTTGTCGTCCTGCGTGAGAAGTAAGACATTTTTCGCCAAACCCTCAGCGTATCCGATCTCGTAGAAGACATTTGCATTCTGCCCGGTTATGTCACCGATGACCATCTCGCATGCTGCAATTCTGTTTTTGATCTGCGTGATGATGTCGCCGGTGAAGTGCTCCTGATCGACTCGTTCACATTTTCGCCCATGGGCTTCGACTGGCCCTTTAATACCGAAGAAGTAAATGTTATCGAACTCCTTCGCAAATGGCATAGCGACAAAAATCGGGCGTCGCGCGAGACTCTCAAACCGATTTTCATCTTCCGCTACAACGGCGTCAGACTGGCTAAGGTTCAGTTGCGGTAGCTTTCCGAAAACGATCGTTCCGTCCTTTAGAAGCTGTGTTAGACGCTGCTCCAATCTTTCGGCAACTCCGTCGTCGTGCTCAACAAACGTTATCTCTTCCAAGCTGTCTGGCTTCCCCGTTACGCGAATCTCACTCGCAAATGCCGAGATCATTGTCTCAAGAGACTCTCCGACATCCAGCCCCGACCGGCCAAAGAGTCGTGTCGCAACGCGGCGACAGTTACTAAACACCGGTTGTTCACGCAGGACGCGGATGATCTGGCGGGCGTACTTGTCGACAGACGGGTAATCAAACGGCACTTCGTGGCTTTGAAAGTTGATGACGCATAAGAAAGGAACTGGTAAGGCGTTTTGCGTTTCAAGAATAAAGTATTCGTCAGGCTCGCGATCTCGATAGGCAGCAAGCAGGCGACCCTTCAGGCGCTTATCGAGTTCGGTTTCGTAGTTAAAGAAATATTCCGCGAGGTGGTTAATAAAAAGCACGGGCGCATCAGCGTCCCAGATATCTCGCTTTTGGATTGACACTCGTACAGTGTTCATCGTCGAGGTTGCAGTTAAGTCCCAATCAACTGCGTGAGAGATAATACCGTGAAGTACCTTAAGTGTCTGTTGTTATGTCGTCCCAATTCTGGCCCATGTACCGAATTGACATGAAATAACATCTTGTCGCCCACGAATCAGTGGTGGAGTTCAAAGCCCGATTTCTTTTAGCGCAATGCCGGATGGCATTTGTGCTCCGGAGGCAGTGGGCTTGACCAATCTCATTGCTCTCATCGCCCGGACTGTCAGAAAACCAAAATCATATTCAGTCGAGTCGTGGCTGGTACGCAGGAAGTTCGGAAAATGATGATGATTGTTCTGCAAGCTGGCGCTGAATGAGGCGGTTACTGGGAGCCACTCACCAAGATTCATGGCGTTGTCGTGCTCGTCATCGTACGTGCGCATTCCAAAACGGCGATCGTGAGTCCAGTAGTTCTGCACCATATTGATCCAGAGAGCAAAGACACGCACACCACACCAGAGCACCAACGAATATTTCCAGTCTCGTACTACCACCCATAGCAATCCAAAACTAATGATCTGAG
>DASTVU010000517.1:0-4772 GCA_035758935.1 Pyrinomonadaceae bacterium
CGTTGTCCCGTCAGCGCAGAGATCGTGATCACCGGCGCCCATTCGAGAAACTTCATCTTGTCGCGTAGCTCGCGCTCAAACTCGTTCGCGGTGTTTGTCTCTTTGTCTTGCACCGCGTCCCACTTGTTCACCGCAATGATGATCGAACATCCTGCGTCGAGCGCATAACCTGCAATAGTCGCATCGAGCGCCGTCACTCCCTCAACCGCGTCAACCAGAACTATCGCGACATCAGCACGCTCCAAACTCTTGCGCGCCATGATTACCGACAACTTCTCGGCCATCTCATCAGTCTTGCCTTTGCGACGTATCCCAGCCGTATCGATGAGACGAAAGTGCCGTTCGGGTGTTTGCAGCACGGTGTCGATCGCGTCGCGAGTGGTACCTGCAACCGGCGAGACAATCACGCGATCTTCACCAAGAATCCGATTCAGCAGCGACGACTTACCGACGTTGGGACGCCCTACGATGGCGAGTCGTAACTCACGTTTTTCAGGCGGTTCTTCGTGCGGAGCAACATCGCCCGTATTGAGTAAGTCAAGCACCGCGTCGAGCAAGTCTCCGACTCCGATTCCCTGCTCCGCCGACACCGGAAACACTTCTTCAAAGCCGAAGCGATAAAACTCCCCGCTGTCGCTCTCAAGTTTTGACGAATCAGTCTTGTTGGCAGCAACGACGACTCGTTTACCCGTAGAACGCAATAGCGCGGCGAGTTCCTCGTCAAGTTGGGTCACGCCGGCACGAGCGTCCACGACCCAGATCAGCACCTCGGCCTCGTCGATCGCCATGCCCGCCTGCTTCAGAATGTTGGCCGGAATCACCGCATCGTCGTCCGGCACAATACCGCCGGTATCTATTAAGGAGAACTTCTTCCCTCCCCACTCCACCTCGCCATAAATTCGGTCACGCGTGATCCCCGGCTCATCGCCGACAATGGAGCGGCGCTCACCAATCAGGCGGTTGAAAAGCGTAGATTTCCCCACATTTGGGCGTCCAATGATCGCAACGAGTTTGGGCATGAGGCGATAGCTTAATAGAATCTGTGCAATCTGCGTAATCGGGCCGGCCGGTTTTCGCAAAAAGTCCATTGACTATCAAACCAGCCTGTCTGTATAAGCCTAGAGATCTCAGTTCGACTTATAAGGGGATTCCAAAGTATGAAAAGGTTTTTGGCGATTTCGTTAATGATGTTCGGGTTGAGCGTTGCTCTCAAAGCCCAGGAACACAGTCCTCGTCCAGCGGCCACTCCCAGCAACACGCCTTCACCGCTGCCGGCAATGGACGCTAGCGGTTGGATAAAATTCTCGAACGATTTGGGACGTTTCTCCGTGTTGGTGCCGACTCCTCCGACCGAAAAGTCGGAAACAAAGGATAGTGAGCACGGTCCATTTACTACTCACCTGTTCATCGTGCGCGGCTCACCGGCTTCACCGGTCTACCTGATCGGCTGGGTTGATTACGATCCGAGCTTCAACTTCAACCGGCAGGCTGAGCTCGAGGCGAATCGTGACAACTTTGTTAAGGGACTCAATGCGACACTGCTGAGCACACGTACGACTACCATCGACGGCTATTCTGCACTCGAATTTACGGCGGAGACACCAGACAAGATTTTTAAGTCGCGAGTTTTGCTCGTCGGTCGTCGCCCCTATCAGATCGTCATCGGCTCTCCGAAAGGTACGGACGACACGGCGAACGTGAATCGATTCTTTAATTCCTTTAAAGTCACTCGCAATTAGTGAGTCTCGCAGGATGAACTGGATCTGTCCTGTTCATCCTGTCTAACAAATCCCTCAAAGATGAAGCGTCGACAATTTCTTCAAACAACCGCCGCCACCTCCATCGTTTCGATCATCAACCCTGTTTCAGCGCTCTCAAACGAAACCACAACACCGCCTCCCGCATTCGAGCTCGATGAACTAACGATCACCGATCTGCAACAAGGTCTACAATCAGGCAAATACACTTCGCGTGAACTCGTCGAGAAATATTCCGATCGCATTTCGGATATCGACAAAAAAGGGCCCGCTCTCACTTCAGTCATCGAGATGAATCCCGACGCCGAGCAGATTGCGGCAGCACTCGATCGCGAACGTAAAGAGCGAGGTCCGCGCGGGCCGCTGCATGGCATCCCGATTCTGATCAAAGACAACATCGACACCAAAGATCGGATGATGACGACGGCTGGTTCTCTCGCCCTCGTCGGCGCGAAACCTCTTCGTGATGCATTCGTCGCGCAGAGACTACGTGAAGCAGGTGCGGTAATTCTCGGCAAAACAAACCTGAGTGAGTGGGCCAACTTTCGTTCCACCAAATCGTCGAGTGGCTGGAGTGCTCGCGGTGGTCAAACAAAGAATCCATACTCGCTTGAGCGTAATCCTTGCGGTTCGAGTTCTGGTTCCGGTGCCGCCGTTGCGGCAAATCTTTGCGCGGCGGCAATCGGCACGGAAACTGATGGTTCCATCGTCTGTCCGTCGTCCGCAAATTCACTCGTTGGAATCAAACCAACTATTGGCCTCGTCAGTCGTGCAGGAATAGTTCCGATTGCACACAGCCAGGATACTGCTGGCCCGATGACGCGCACAGTGAGTGACGCAGCGATTATTCTTAGCGCGCTGACAGGAATCGATCCACGTGATGAGGCAACAAACGCGAGTCGTGGGCGATCGGTCGCGGACTACACAAAGTTTCTCGACAAAGATGGTTTGCGGGGAATGCGACTCGGCGTCGCGCGCAAACATTTTGGATTCAACGAGCGCGTGGACAAGTTGATGGAAAGTCTTTTGAGCGAGATGAAGAAGGCCGGTGCAATTCTGGTCGATCCTGCCGACATTCCCACGACCGGAAAGTTTGACGATTCGGAGTTTGAAGTGCTCTTGTACGAGTTCAAAGCCGACTTGAATGCTTATCTTGCCGGACTTGGACCACAAGCGCCCGTGCATTCACTCAAAGACGTAATCGCCTTCAACGAAAAGAATCGCGATCGCGAGATGCCCTACTTCGGTCAGGACATCATGATCAAAGCCGAAGCAAAGGGTCCACTAACGAGCAAGCCTTACCTGGCGGCATTACGAAAGAACCATCTACTCACGCGCACGCAGGGCATCGATTTTGTGATGAAGAAGAACAAGCTCGATGCGTTGATTGCTCCGACTGGCGGCCCATCGTGGCCCACTGATTGGGTCAACGGCGATCATTTCACCGGTGGTTATTCGTCGGCGTCGGCCATCGCGGGATACCCGCACATCACCGTGCCTGCAGGTTATGTGTTTGGTTTGCCGGTAGGCATTTCGTTTTTTGGTGGTGCGTTTAGCGAGGCTAAGCTAATCAAGATTGCCTACGCATTCGAGCAGGCTACAAAAGCGCGGCGAACGCCACAGTTTCTGGAAAGGGCCAGGTTCAGTTAAGAAGGATCGCAATTTTCAAGAAGTCACCACGCCTGGCTGCCTGATATATCTTCTTCCCCAGTAAAGGAGATCTTATGCCTCGCACAGCTACCGTTCCGCGTAAGAAGTCGATCTACAGTGTTCATCCAGGCGTTTTGATGACGCAGAAATGGATCGGCGAGCTCAAACAGAAAACCGGCCGCACCCTCGAGGAATGGCTCGCACACATCAAGAAGGCTGGACCAAAAGACGAAACGGAACGGCGTGCATGGTTGAAGGAGAAGTACGGCCTCGGCACAAACACTGCATGGTGGCTCGCAGAACGCGCCGAAGGAAAAGGCGAGGAGTCGGGCGATCCCGATCTCTATCTCGAAGCGGCTGAGCGCGACGTAGAGAAAATGTTTTCAGGCGGTAAGGCCCATCTCCGGCCACTTTACGATGCGCTGTTGAAGCTCGGACTCAAAACCGGCAAGGAAGCGAAGGCCTGTCCGTGTCAGACAATCGTGCCGCTCTATCGCAATCACGTCTTCGCGCAGATCAAACCCACCACTCAAACGCGCATCGACATGGGCTTCGCCCTCGGCGACATGAAACCGTCCGGACGTTTAATTGATACCGGTGGCTTCGCCAAAAAGGATCGCATCACTCACCGTATCCCGATCACCTCAAAGGACGACATCAACGACGAAGTGAAACACTGGCTCAAGGTCGCCTACGACCGCGATGCATAAATCTTGTAAATCCTGTTAATCTAAGTAATCCTGTCTAACGATGACTTCCTCACTCGGCGCGTTAGGTGAATCATACGCCGCTGCATTCCTCGAGCAGCTCGGCTATCGTCTCGTCGCTGCTAACTTCACTATTCCCGTCGGCCGTAACCGTCGCGGCGCAATCATCAACACCGAGATCGATCTCGTCGCTTACGACGGCGACACACTCTGCTTCATCGAAGTCAAATCGCGTTCGTCCGATTGGTTCGCACCACCACAAGCTAACGTCGATCTACGCAAACGCCGCCAAATAACGCGCGCCGCCCGCGCCTACAGACAAATGCTCGGCATCGAAGATCAACCCTACCGATACGACGTCGTCACCGTAATCCTGACTGACAACTCAACTCCACAACTCGAACTACTGCGTAACTTCTGGAATGATGAATCACTCCGCAAACGTCGTTGGCGTTTCGATCAGTTTTACTTAACCTGAGCCGTGCTCGTGTCCTTATTACGCGCCGGAGCGTTCTTAACGTACTTATCAAACCAACCGATCATTTCATACAGCACGTGCTCGATACTCTCACGCCCTGCATAACCATGCGCTTCGTGCGGCAACATCACGAGCCGCACGGTCGCACCATTACCTTTCATCGCCTGGTACATTCGTTCT
>DASTVU010000518.1:0-5383 GCA_035758935.1 Pyrinomonadaceae bacterium
CTGGGAACGCATGCTCGCCGACGGTTTCAAATGGTGGATCGAACGCGTGCGCGCAACATTCACAGTAGTAGATATCGCTCGTGTGGATCACTTTCGTGGCTTTGCTGCGTGCTGGGAAATTCCCGGTGGCGACAAGACCGCTGAACGCGGGCAGTGGGTCGAAGCGCCGGGAAGAGAACTGTTCACTGCGATTCGCAAGACACTCGGCGAGTTGCCGATCATCGCTGAAGACCTCGGTGTGATCACGCCCGACGTGGTTGCGTTGCGCGATGACTTTGGCTTTCCGGGAATGCGAATTCTCCAGTTCGGCTTTGGCAGCGATTCGAAGAACATCGATCTGCCGCACAACTACGTCCCGAATGTTGTCGCTTACACAGGCACACACGATAACGACACGACCGTCGGCTGGTTTCAGAGTGTGGCCGGCGAGGGTTCGACACGAACAGCGACGCAGATCGAACGTGAGCGAAAGTTTTGCATGGACTATTTAAATACCGGCGGCAAAGAGATCCACTGGGATTTTATTCGCGGTGTGCTTGCATCAGTTGCAAACACGGCGGTGATTCCGCTTCAAGATCTGCTTGGACTGGGAACGGAAGCGCGCATGAATCTTCCCAATAGTACCGAGGGAAACTGGGCCTGGCGGTTTAATACGATAACAAGTGATTTGGCAATTCGACTCAATGAGCTATCGAAACTCTACGGAAGGAATTAGCCACGGATGACACGGATTTTTAAAACCAGATCAGCGCTGATCCGACTTTTCTGTGTTCATCTGTTGTTAAGTCTTAGTGTTGCCGCTCAGACGCCGGAGATTCTTAAGGTCGATCCGCCAAGCTGGTGGACGGGGAGTTCTGTGAATCCGGTTCGCGTCATGATTCGGGGCAGGAATCTTCAGGGTGCAAGGGTACAGGTAGGACCGGGCCTGCATATCGCTGGAGTCCCGAAGGTTAATGATCGAGGAACCTACATCTTCGTTGACGTCACTATCGCGCCGAACGCGCAGCCCGGAGAACGCACGATTTCTGTTGGTTCAGCACGCGCTTCGTTCGAAGTGCTTAGACCATTGAATCGCGCTGGTCGTTTTCAAGGATTTTCACCGGCTGATGTCATGTACCTGATCATGATCGATCGCTTCGCCGACGGCGATCCGTCAAATAACGAGCCGATCTACGATCGTAAGAACAAGTTTTACTACCACGGCGGCGACCTACAGGGTGTTATCGATCGACTGCCTTATTTGAAAGATCTCGGCGTCACAGCCATCTGGCTCACACCCTGGTATGACAACTACGATCGCCTGAACCAGATCGAACTGAAGGAAGACAAACCGAGCACTGGATTTCATGGCTATAACCCACAGGACTTCTACGGCGTTGAGGAACACTTCGGCACTCACGCGAAGTTGCGCGAGCTCGTAGAGACTGCGCATCGCTCCGGCATAAAAATCATTCAGGACCAGGTGATGAATCACACTGGTCCATATCATCCGTGGGTTGACGACCCACCGACGCCGACCTGGTTCAACGGCACCAAAGACAAGCATCTGAAGAATGTCTTTCAAACGTGGGTGCTTCACGATCCACGCGCCGTCGAGTCGCTAAAACGAGAAACGATGGATGGCTGGTTTCTCGACTTCCTGCCCGATCTCAATCAGCACGACCCGGAAGTCTCGCGTTATCTGATTCAAAACACGCTCTGGTGGATCGGCACGACCGGCCTAGACGGAATACGAATGGATACATGGCAGTACGTGCCAAACTCTTTCTGGCGTGATTGGACGAAGGCGGTTAAGCGCGAGTTTCCGAATTTCAAAGTGGTCGGTGAGGTGAAGGATGGCGACGTGGTCCATACGTCGTTCTTTCAGGGCGGCAGAGTGCGTTTTGACGGAGTCGATTCAGGTCTCGATTCGTTGTTGGACTTTCCGCTCTTTTATCCGATCCGGCATGCGTTTGCAGAAGGCAAACCAATCGACGAGATTCCGAAGACACTCGCGAAAGATTATCTCTACACCAACTCGGAAATTCTGGTGACGTTATTGGGCGGACACGATGATGGCCGTTTTATGAGCGAGAAGGGTGCGACTATCGCTGGTCTCAAACTGGCGAATGCCTTCGTGTTGACGTCGCGCGGGGTGCCCCAACTCTATTACGGCGACGAGATCGCGTTGGAAGGCGGTGACGAGCCAACAACGCGTGGCGACTTCCCCGGCGGGTTTGCAGGCGACAAACGCAATGCCTTCACCGCCGGGGGTCGCTCTAAAGATGAGCAGGAGTTATTTGAGTACATTCGACGACTGACCGCTCTGCGTCGCGAGCTGGAACCGTTGAGAAGCGGATCGCTTGTTAATCTCTACGTCGCTGAACAGCAGTACGCATACGCACGCTCCCTTCGAAATAGCGCTGTGGTGATCGTGTTCAATAATGACGACAAGGGAGCGGAGATCGAATTCGATGTTTCACGTGCCGGTATTAGAAATGGATCTCTGTTGCACGATCGTCTTGCCGTGGTCCGCGACGTTACCGTTCGGGACAACAAGTTACGCGTCAATCTACCAAAGCGTTCTGTAGCAATCTTTGTGGGCAGGTAAAGGAACCCTGAGATGAATAAACCACGCTTGAGCTTCTGGCAGATCTGGAACATGAGTTTCGGATTTCTCGGGATTCAGTTTGGCTGGGGTTTGCAGCTCGGCAATATGAGCGGCATTTACGAAAAGCTCGGCGCGAATCCGGATCAACTCCCGATTCTTTGGTTGGCTGCGCCTCTCACAGGCCTGATCGTTCAACCCATCATTGGTTCAATGAGTGATCGCACCTGGACTCGTTTGGGCCGTCGTCGTCCCTACTTTCTTGTCGGCGCGATCCTCGCCAGCATTGCGCTCTTCTTCATGCCGACATCTTCAACACTCTGGATGGCGGCCGGTCTGCTGTGGATTCTGGATGCCAGTATCAACATCAGCATGGAGCCGTTTCGCGCTTTTGTCGCCGACAAGTTGAACATCGACCAGCGTACGACAGGTTTTGTGATGCAATCGTTTTTCATCGGTGTGGGAGCGACGCTCGCAGGTTGGTTACCACTTGCATTTCGCCGCTTCGGTGTGTCGGGAAACACGGAGAGTGGTATTCCGTTAACAATCAAATACGCCTTCCAAATTGGCGCCGTGGCATTTCTCCTTGCCGTACTCTGGACCATCTTTACCTCCAAAGAATATCCGCCCGAGGACATGGATGCGTTCAATCGCATGCGCCGAGAAAAAACAGGTTTCGCAGCCGGCTTCGAGGAAATCATCACGGCGTTGCGAGAGATGCCACGCACGATGCGTCAACTCGCGCCAGTACAAATCTTCACCTGGCTGGGACTCTTCTGCATGTGGCTGTTTTATGTTCCTGCGGTTGCTCGTCACGTCTTCGGCGCAACTGATCCAAAATCCGAAGCATACACACATGGCGTTGAGTGGGGTGGCTTCGCCATGTCGTTTATGAACATCACGTGTTTTGTGGTGGCATTTCTTCTGCCGAGGATTGCTGCCGCAACAAGTCGAAAGACAGTGCATGTGCTCTGTTTGATCTGCGGCGCCATTGGTTTGTTATCGATCTATTTCATCAGTAACCCCTGGCTACTCGTGCTTTCCATGGTTGGCGTTGGCATCGCGTGGGCATCGATCCTGTCAATGCCTTACGCGATTCTCTCCGGTGCTTTGCCCGCCGCGCGGATGGGCGTTTATATGGGAGTCTTCAATTTCTTCATCGTGATTCCCGAGATCACGCAAGCGCTGACGTTTGGCCCATTGATTCGCGGGATTTTTGGCCCGGACAATCCGCGAAGCTCGCTTTACGTTGTGCTCGTCGGAGGCTGCTTTATGTTGCTTGCGGCATTGCTCGTCGCGCGCGTCGAAGATGTCGCAGACCTTGATACGGGTGCAAAAGTGATTGAGGGAGATCGTGAAGAGCCGTTGACGGTGCCTGAGTCTGTGCAAGCTGTTCCGAGCACAGGATTGATTGATAAAGAATAGGTTTCAACATGACCGCGTGGTTTCTATCACTGTTACTTAGTTTTTCGTTGATGATTGCGACGCCTATCGCTGTGGCGCAATCCAGCCGCGACGTCTCCAAAGAGTCTGCGCGGCCGGTGCGTGATTGGGTGCGCGATGGGGTGATCTATGAAATCTATCCGCGCGCGTTTTCACCGCAGGGAAACTTCAATGCGATTACGGCGCGACTCGATGAATTGAAGGATCTCGGCGTCACGGTTCTTTGGTTGATGCCGATTCATCCGATCGGACAGGAAAAGAAGAAAGGGACGATCGGAAGTCCTTACGCAGTTCGCGATTACTATGCAATCAATCCGGATTACGGCACCGCAGATGATCTCAAACGGCTCGTGCGCGAGGCACACGCGCGTGGATTGAAAGTCATCATCGACATCGTTGCGAATCACACCTCGTGGGACAGCGTGCTGATGAAGCATCCCGAGTTTTATAAGCGCGATGCGAAAGGCAACATCACGTATCCGTACGACTGGTATGACATTGCTGCGTTGAACTACGGCAACCAGCAGTTGCGACGTTACATGACTGACATGCTCAAGCACTGGATCCGCGAGTTTGATCTCGACGGATTTCGTTGCGACGTCGCCGGCGAAGTCCCCACGGACTTCTGGGAAAATGCGCGTCGAGAGTTGGAGCAGATCAAACCCGACATCGTAATGCTTGCCGAAGCTCACAAAGCCGAGTTGTTAGTGAATGCATTTGACCTCGATTATTCGTGGCCGCTTCACAGCGCTTTGACGAACGTGTTGCAGGGACGAGGTCGTGCTTCGGATCTGCGTGAGGAGTGGGACAAGGAAGTGAAGGAATGGCCCAAGGGCGCGCTGCACATGCGTTTCTCCGATAATCACGATGAGCGACGTGCGATTGCGCGGTTTGGTGAACCGGCGGCGCTCGCGGCGTCGGCGTTTGTGTTTACGTTGGATGGCGTGCCGATGCTCTACAACGGCATGGAAGTTGGGGATACGACCGAGTCAGGTGCGCCTGCGTTGTTTGAGAAGTTGCCAATCTTCTGGTCGATTGCTGAGCGCCGCAAGGAGTTTCCGCAGTTCTACAAAAAGATGATGGCGTTGCGGCGTGGGAGCGTGGCGTTGCGACGTGGAACGCTCGAGTGGTTGAAGAACTCGGATGAGTCTCGTGTGGTGACGTTTGTTCGTCGCGCGGGGAATGAAGAGGTTTTGGTGGCGATCAACTTTTCGAGTCGACCGTTCTTTGGGACGGTTGACATCTCAAGTGGGATGAAGCGAGTGGAAGGGTTGCCGGTGTTATCGTTGGATGCGTGGGGCTACAGGATTTTTAGACAGGATTAACAGGATTTCTCAGGATGATCAGGATTGC
>DASTVU010000519.1:0-8586 GCA_035758935.1 Pyrinomonadaceae bacterium
CCCTCGGTTGAAATCGTGTTCGCCAAACCCGAGACTGTTGTTTCTTAAACGTCTGAATTAAATCGAGGGCGGCCACGGAGGGCCGCCCCTACAGTACGTTCGTCAGGATCAAAGTCGTCTTGTCAAAAACTACGACGGAACAAGTAGGACATCTTTATGAAGAACGTTCTCCCATTACGACGGAAGCCCGGTTCAAGGTGTCCCGTAAATGGACTGAATCCATTTCGGTTCAGATCATCGTTATAGCCGACGTAAAACGCCGTGCCTGGATTTGGAGTCCAACCCAGCAGAAACTGCCCTTTGACATTGGAAAATAACGTGTCGTAGTCGATACGGCCGCGTGCAAAAATGAAGCGTGTGAACTGATACGTCGTACGGAGCGAAACAATGTTCTCGTCGAATGCGAGCAGGCCTGTGTCGTAACGCGTGAGTCGCTCTTTGGTATAACTCAGTCGCGCATTGAGTGCGCTCGTCGGTTGATAAGTAATGCCGCCGTCGAAATGCCAGAAATCGCCTGGCCCAGGATCCTGCGGTGAACGACAGACAGCGGGCAACGGATCACTATTGCAAAGTCCGGCTTCAGCAGCCTGACGTGCAGCCAGCGCCGGCGGACTCACACGCGGATATTTCGGTCCGGCGCCGAAGTCGAAATCCATCGCACCCCAAACGTGGTTCACGAAAAAGTTGAAGTTGTACTTCTTGCTGGGATTCGAACCACCAAAGAAATAGAGACCCGTGGTCGGCGCCGATCGTTCGTTGTCCTCTCCTGCAAACGTACACGTATTCTGGGCCACACAATCCGAACCCGGCTGTCGCTTTGGTCCAAACTCGCTTTCGAAAACGCGGTCATAACCTTTGTCAACGCCTACGCCCAGATAAGTCTGCCGGCGCAGTTGCAATTGGAGCTGTGTTTCGTTGTTGAAGTTTTGCGAACGCCCTTGCCAGTCAAAGTTGGCATTGAAGTCTGTATAGACGCGCCACGAGATCAGTTTGGCTTTCGCATTGGGTTCGGAGTTGTAGCGTATGAACCAGTTGGGATTGTTGGTGTTGGGCCGTCGATTAAAACCGACATCGGCGACGTAGTAACGCGTGCGCCCCACCATTGAAAATTCGTGACCGAAGTGGCGGCCGCTTTGGTTGTAATTGATGGCGTAGATAAAACCGTTCTGCTTGCTGTCGCGAACCTTGCCTTCTTCAGGGAAGAAGAATCGATGGCGGGTGTGAGTGCCGAGCACCTGCCAACTAAAGGTCGTCTGCTTGTTGATACGGAAGCGGCCATCAAAGCCGCCCAGCTCGTTGTATTCATCAACAAAGCGACGATAAGTCGCCAGAAATCCAATGAACGAATCAGACTTACCGATGTCGCGCTTCAATCGCAGAATACCGACCGCTGCGTTCTTATCAACTAGTCGCTGAATCCCGGGAAACACATTTGGATTGGTTCGATCATCTTCACCGAAATTTCCCGGAGCATTGTCGGACGCGAGTAATAATCCAAAGGTGTTGCGATTCAGTTTGCCGGTGAGTTTCACGGCGTAGTCCGGATCGACGATCGCTCGTGTGTGAACGGCGGCGATCTGCGTGTTGAAGATGTCGATACCCTCGAGAAAGAACGGTCGCTTCTCTTCAAAGAAGATCGGGAAGCGCTGGTTCGCCGTGACTACTAACTGGTCTGACTCGACCTGCGCGAAGTCTGGATTCAGAGTGAAGTCGAGCGTGACTGTCGGCGTAAGCGTGTATTTGCCAGTCAAGCCGGGATCGAAATCTATGGGCTCGTTTACAAAGCGTCCTGGATCGGGACTGCCGGCTTTCGCGTTGAATGGGAGCGCACTTTTTCGCTTGCCGGTTTCTGAGATAGTCAAACTCGGGATCAGTTCGAGAGTTCGTTCTGCCGACAGACCTTCGAGACCAGTTAGATGACCCGCCTGGGCCAGCCAACTGTTTTTGTCGCGGTCCATCGGAATCCACATGTCGAGCGAATTATTCAGACGTTTGGTGCGGCGCCAGAAATGTATTCCCCACAACTTGTCTTTACCCGCAACATACCGCAGCGACTTGAACGGAAGCGCGACTTCAATCGTGTAGCCATCGCTCGTAACCATTCCCTTCGACTCCATCACCAGATCGAGACTGAAGTCTTCGCCTTGTCCTTCGGTCCAGATGCCGTCCGCCTGAACGCCAAGCGGATTGAAGTCAAACTCGTAAGCGCGTCGCTGATCGTTGAAGGTGTCGAACAGAATGCCGACGTAGTCGTCGTCCCAGATTTGGTCGCGTTTGGGAATGTTGGCGCGGACCTTCGCGGGATCGTCGTAACAGTGGAAGGCGATATAGAGAAACCGAGAATCGTAACCAAGCATGACTTCGGTGCGATTTTCGGGAATCAGATTGTCGCCGGGTTGGATCTGATAGAAGTCTTTCAGCACGACCGCCGTTTTCCACACTTCGTCGTCGAGTTTTCCGTCAATTACTGGCGGCTTCGCAAACAAGACAAGTTTTACGGGATTCGCCTTTTCGGGTGGCAAGACAAGCGCAGCTTTGCCGGTCTTAACGGGCGCGGTTTCTTTTGGCGTTGTCTTTTCGGCGACTTTTTCGCTGGTAAATGCGGCCGGTGACGGCTGTGGAGTGGTTGGTTGAGATGGAGTCTGTGAATAGACCGCGACACAGCAGAGTAAGATCAGAGCAGTGCTGAGCAATGCGGCCTTCATGAAGACGTTTCCCTAGTCGCAGTTTAGAAACGAGTGCAGTTTGTTGTTTCGAAAGCTGCTCGAAAGGTTCCCGCTCATTTGGACGCACGCGGCCCAAAGAATCTTCCAGAGCGCAGATTGTTAATTATCTAGTTGGATACAGTCAGTACCGTAACGCGGTAGCGTCGGGTCTGTGTTGCTATCAGTACCACCCGACGCTACCGCGTTCCGGTACTGACCTCTTCCAAGCACAACGCCCTAACTCAACCCTACTGGCGCGGGCGCAGAAGAATTTTCCCGTCGCCGGTTTTGAGAATGAACACCTTTCCGCCGTTGCCGATTCTCCAACGCTTGACGCGTGGAGAAGGAGTTATGTCCTCTGCAACAATGAAACCCTCATTGCTGATTTCATCCGGAGCGTTGGTTTCAATCGTGAAGCTGGAGCCGGCTGGTACGCTCAAAGAAATCTGGCCGTCGCCGGTTCTCGCTGTGACTGCGTTGAAGGTTCCATCCAGAGCAATTTCGCCGTCGCCAGTGCGCGCGTCGACTTGCCCATCAAACTTGATGACGCGAATAACACCATCGCCGGTATTGACCTGAAGTTGTCCGCCGCCGTTCGCGACTTCGATTGGACCATCGCCCGAACGAAGCGTGATTTGGCCTTTGACTCCTTCGAGGTTCAAAGCACCATCGCCGGATGAAACGTGAAGAGTTGATTGTCGTGGCACATAAACCTCGAAGTTTACGCTGCCGCTTTCGCCCACTTGTTCGTTGTTGGTGGCGGTTATGGAGACCACCTCTCCTTGTTGTTGGGACTGGATTGAAATGCCTTTGAGAATTTCTTCATCGTGAGCAAACTTGGTGGCGGTGAAACTGACTTCCGGCTTGTCCCACCCACGCACTGTTACCTGGCCATCGAAAGTGTTGAGCGTGATACGCGGCGATCCGCTGACTGCAAACGTCCGTGATTCTTTTGCGGTGAACTTTCGACTGTAATCTACGCCGGCACGGGCTTTGTTGATGACCTCCACTCGCTGCGCGCGAGCCTGTTCGCGGATCATCTCACGCTGGGCACGATCGATCTCGCGCTGTGCCTGGCGCATCGCGGCATCAACCTGACGTTGCGCCGTCCGCTGTGCTTCTAAAGCGATGCGTGCATGGTCAACCTTAACTCGCACATTCTCGCCTACCGAAACATCCACATCTACATCAACATCTTTCTCAGCATCCTGAGCGGCTTCACCCTGAAGCGACATTGCGGGGCTGAGCGGAAGTCCATCTTGTGCCCGCGATACCTTAATACTCCCGTTGACGTTTCCGAGTTTGATCTTTGGACCACCAGTACCGATCTGGCCGTCCATACTGTGTCCGACGTACTCCCCGTGTTTGACCTTCAACGTGAAGTCGCTCGAGATACCGCCATGAACGGTGCCTGCGCGAACTGAAGCATTTGAGTTCGATGGAATCACGAGCGTAACGTTGCCGTTGACTGACCCCAACGAGATCGCCTTCGACTCATCGAGCTGATTAAAAGTCGCATTGAGCGGACCATTGATGGTTGACAGTCTTGCTTCACCCATTAGTCCACGAGCATTGAGACGACCATTGATCGACGAGGCTTTGACATTGCCTTCAACGCCGTCGATATCGCATGAGCCATTGACGAGCTCGATCGATTCGAGCATGGCTTTGCGTGGAACAGTTAATGTGTACTCAACAGTTGCAGGGTTGTCGTAACGGCCCTGGCCGCTGCGGAAGTTTTGCGGCCCATCTGGATACTCGGTTTTGATTCTGATGTTTTCCTCAGTCGCGTTAACTTCTATTGTGGCTTCTGCTAAACGATCTCTTCGATAAGCTTTCTTAACGGCATCGACTTGTACTGCCGCACGATCCCAAACTTTGATCTGAACGTCGCCATTAATGTTTTCAAGACTCACGCGACCGGTTAGCGATATTGGATAAGTTTGATGAAACTCTTCGCGGACTTCTTCACCGGACTCGCCGGATTCGCTGACAGCGGATGTGGAATCTGATGGCACTTGCGGAACCGGCCGCAAATCCTGACGGCCGTTTGCGGCCATTGAACCAGCACCATTACTGGTCAAAGCAACACTCAGCAATACTGCGCTGATGAGGGGTTTCATTAACATCGTTTCTCTCTCGTTTCCGTATTAAATAATTATTAACTGGCTGTGCGTAGATTAATACTTCGGTTCAACGTCTTCAAAATCATTTCACGATCGCGAGTGCTGAGTCTGATTACATTGTTCTGTTTACGATTCTTCGCCTTGAACATCGTCAACGGTAACTGCGCAGGAACAGGTGCATCCGAGTCGTCGTTGTCATCCATAGCGATCTTGAACTCGAATGGCGTCGCGTGGAACTGAAACTGTCTGAACTTATCCACTTTGGCTAGTTGATTTTCGGTTGGCGTAACGCGTACACGCGGCGCAACTCTTTCGACCTTAACAGGCGGAGCAGGAACCGTCATTTGAACAACCGATGGTACCGCCTGTCGGCTATCACAACTATCGAGCTTCGCAACGACAACTTGAGGTATCTCCGGGATCTGCGGGACTTCAGCGGGAGCAACGTAATGCGCAACCAGCCGGCTAGTGTCGAGAGTAAACCGTTGAATTTCGGCCAGCTCTCTCATTGAGTTCGAAAACGCCGCCAAGCCAACTACTAAGAGTAGCGCCACCAGGTATCCCGACTTTTTATTTCGTCCCGTGCTGTTCATTTTCCGAAGACCTCTTTTTAGGACCGAGAGCAATCAGTTCTAGTAACTAGTTCCAACCACCCCCGGTCCTTCTGCGTTGCTCTATAGTCAGAACACCGACCCTGGCCACCTTGTGGCAACAAATAATTTGGCCACAAAAAGGCACAAAAAGCACACAAATGGGCATTTCTGATTTGTGCTTTTTGTGCCTTTTTGTGGCTAAATTTTCTTGAGGCGGACAGTGCCACCAAACGAGGCGATGGAAATCGTGGCGTCTCCGGATCCGCAGACTGCGCTGACGCGCCGGAGCACGTAAGCCGGCATCGGCTTTCCAACCACGATGGGCGCGATCACAGGCCCGGCTTTCGGCACCGGCTGTGGAGTGGGCGCCGGAGTTTTGCCCTTGGCTTCCGGAGTCTTGCCTTTAGCTTCGGGCGTTTTCGGCTTAATTACGGCCGGTGGCGGTGGCGGGGTCGCATCGCTCAAATACTTCAAATTAAACTCAGAAACAATGTTGTGCCTGTCCGAAACTTTTGCATTCAACTGGAACGACGCATCGTGTGGCATTGCCAAAACGATATTTCCCGTCATGTTAGTAAACCCGTACCAACCTGACTTAGCCAGAGGCCCGGTCATGGTCATGGTTCCGTTAACAGTCTTGGCTGTTACTTTGGGATTACTGACGCGATCCAGTTGAATATCACCACTTACAGTGCCAACGTCGAAAGTGTCGTCCTCACTCGCCGCGCGAATGTTGCTGGCCTCAACGCCACCACCCGCCGAGCTCAAATTTATTCGACCAGTTGAATCCTTCAATACAATACTGCCGCCGACACTTCCTGCTTCGACGAGTTTAGTCGCACGCTCAATCGCGATGTCTCCGTTTTGAGATCCTGCGTAAGCGCCTGCCACACCGGCGATGACGATATCACCGTCACGAGTCTGGACCTGGACGGTTGCGCCCGCAGGAACTTCCATCTCCACGTCGGCAATGGCCTGGCAATCAAACTTCGGATTCGTGCTGGTACTTTTGTTCAGCACCATCACGTCGATCCGGCTGGGCGGCTTATCTTTGATTTTGTCGATGCGTCGAAAGTCGATCTGCGTGGCGTCGAGGGAGCGAACGCGTATCTCACTCTTTTCCCAGCCACGCACCTGAAGTGTTCCCGAAGCAACACATAGCGTGACCGTAGCCCCAGCGTCTACGACGAGCGAGCGCTCCACCTTTTCGCCCGGTTTTGTATCTGTTTTATCGTCGTGAGCTTGGGTAGAACCTGCCAGAGAGAGTATGAGGCCGGCTACTGCAACGACTGCGAACAACTTCTTTGTCAACTTAGAACCCGGCCCTTTCAGTGTCCGCGACCTCCGCCGAGTCGTGCGTCGGCAATGGTATTGAGGAGATCAACTTTGCTTTGGTAAGCAGAAAACATGAAATCGGCCGCGTCGGGATCATTGGGATTGCTCTTTGCAGCGCTACGAGTAGCAGCAATGGCGCGATCGACTACCGCGAGATTGCGTTGGTATTCGACCTGAAGAGAAGGTCTCATACTCTTTTGGTTTGATTTAATGGTGGAATCGAGTCTGGCGATCGTTTGCAGGTAAGAACGTTCACCCGGGAGCAGTTTTACAGGAGCCTGCTTCGGTGCTGCGGACTGGGTATACTTAACCTGCTGATACTTTCCTTTGGTTGCATTTCCACTAGTAGCTTTTTGCGGCGCAGGGATCTCAGTGGGCTCAGTCGATACGGGACTGGGAGCTTTGCTACCTGTCTCAGCAGGTTGATTTACGACTGCTACAGTTTGCTGCGGTTGAGTGTTGTTAACCACTGAAGTATCAGGTGTGCTCTTCAGCTTCACCACTACAAAGATCGCGGCAAACGCCATCACGACTGCCAAACTCGCATAACCGAGAGTTCGCTGTGTTCCGAAGTTAAGTAGACCGGAGAAAAATGCTGCGAGACCGGGGGTTTTCTGCGCTACTTCAGCAACAGCTAACCGATCGCCCAAAACTGCCGCGTCGATACGCTCGCGCAGACGTTCTGTGGGTACACTCGTCTCAAACTCCGCGGCCAAAGCCGACATTACGAGTGCCGATTCCTCTTCCAGTTCGCGCGCTGCAGCCGCACAAGTTACGCATGAAGCCAGATGCGACGTAACGCTTTCCATCATGTTGAGGGAAAGTTCACCGTCGAAATAGCTTTGCAGCTTTGCCTCGTCCAAACACCGTGTCATCGTCTGCCTCCGATCTTACCGTAAACCCTCGCAAACTCTTTGCGACCGCGTGCTACCAGGCTGCCAATGTTTGTCTCCTTCAGAGACAGGCTGGTGGCGATTTCGCGGTAGGAGAGTCCCTGCTGTTTCAAAAGCAGGCAACTTCTCATCGGCTCTTTGATTTTGTCCAACGCGCGGCGAGCTTCCTCGATTGCCATTCGGCGTTCGTAGTCTTCTTCCGGTGCGTCGGCAAAAAAGCCGTCAGCCGTGCTCTTGTGATACTCGTTATCGCGAACCATCGAGCGGCTTTGACCCCGCAAGGTGTTTCGCGCGACGTTAAGAGTCACGCGCAAAAGCCACGCCCGCAATAATTCCTCGCCTGGCGTAGCGTTGAGATTGCGATAAAGTCTTAGAAACACTTCCTGCGTCACGTCTTCGGCGATAGCCGAATCGCGAACAACAGCTCTAGCCGTCCGAAAAACGGCGCGGTGATGGAGGGTAAACGCTTCGTCGAAACTGAGCGGACCTACCGCCTCAGTCCCGATGTCGTTAGGCATGGACTCGATCAAAGCTCTAGCTTGTCCGTTCATCAATCACCGCTCTCTCAACAGTGCAAACACCGCAAGTTACTGACTTGTGACAAGTTTCTACAAGGCAGCCGGACGTGGCGGTATTTGGGGCATATTGTAGTCGTAAACCCCGTTTTACACCAAGATCTGAAAACAGATCCGAGAGCGGTAATTGGTAGTTAGTGTCGGTCGGGGGCGATCCGTTGCGTTGAACGTTCGGATTGGAGGGAAAGTTCGGCCACAGATTTTACGGATTGGGGACGGATCAGCGCCGATCGGTTCGTGATCCGTGTCATCCGTGGCTGGTTTTTCGGAATTAGCGCACAAGGCGGAGGAAGTAGACCCTACCGGCTTATCTTACAGGCGCGCTGTCATTCGTTACAAAACAAAATATATAATCGACT
>DASTVU010000520.1:0-5345 GCA_035758935.1 Pyrinomonadaceae bacterium
CAGGCGTACGCGACGTTGCTTTCGCACCAGATCCTGATAGCCACGCTCAGAAGCCGTAACGAGATCTGTGAGATCGTTTGCCGCGCGCTTCTGCGGCGCGATGATCAGCAATTCGGAGTGATTTAAAGGAACAGCAAGCGCATCGAAGTCTTTCCCGTCGGCAAGCGTAGTGCCGGTTGGGCCATGAGACTTGCGCGCTTCGCTGAAGAGTTTTTCAAGTTCTTCCAAATCAGCCGGAGACAGATTTGCGCGACTCTGACTCAAAACTGTGCCGTCGCTTCCGACGACCTCGATACCAACAAGCTGTCCTGACGCGACGATCTGGTCCATCGTGACTCGCCGCTCATCAGGCGTCTTCTGGTTCAACAGCAGCACGAGTAGCGATGCGGTATCACGCAGTGTCTGATCCTGGCTAGAGAGCGTCAGACGTTTAACCTCAGTGGCCTGCTGAACGATCTCATCAGGAAAGGGATTGAACCACTTCTCGAGTGACCGGTTCAGAAACAGATAGGAAAAAACGGCCATCGCCGTGATTGGCAGGAAGCTGATCGAGATAAAATAGACCAGCAGTCGCGTTTTAACTTTCGAACCGAGTTGACGTTCCTTACGTTCGCGACGCAGCTTCAGGAGGTTGCGAACGAAGATAAATAAGAAGACGACGAACGCAACAAAGTTGAGTGTTGATAAGGCGTACAGGACGAGCGCATCCGAGGCGGTGTCAGGCCGGACGACGGTCCAGAGCCAGAGCTGTTGCGAGACGATGTTCGCGAGCAACAACAACACTGTGCCGCCCAGGACCCACAGCAAGATGCGACGCCGGCGGCGAATTCGTTCCCTGCGCTCCGGGGTCAGGCTTTCGCGATTGTCTGTCATAAAGCTGGCCAAAAGTTTAGCATACGGGCACGGATCAGCGTCGATCTGTAGCTGGTTTGCTACAATGCGTCACCTGCATGCGCAAAGTTTTCCTCAATGATGTTGGCCGGCTTCGCAGTGGATGGCGAGTGCTGATCTTCGTGGTTGTTTTTGTGACCATCTCGTTTCTGATCGCGACTGTTCTGCGAGCGGGTTATGCGATTGTGACTGCATTTGCGCCGTCAATTCCTCATCCCGAGTTCGTCGCGGAAGTCATCTTCAGGGTGGGTTTGCTAGGTGCGGCGCTCGGAGCTGGATATCTTTGCACAAGATTTCTCGAGGGCCTGCCCTGGCGGTCACTCGGTCTGACATTACACAAGGGGTGGTTTCGCGATCTCGTGATCGGCGTTGCAGTAGGTTTTGCCTCGCTCGTGATAGCGGTGGCGATCGCGTTTAAAGGACTTCACTTTTCGTTCACCACTGCCGGACTGATTCCGACTGTCAGATCCCTGATCGGATCGGCGATGTTGTTGTTTGTCGCCGCACTCGCTGAAGAAGCGATGTTCCGAGGTTATGGACTGCAGACGTTGTCACGAGCAAAGCTTGCATGGCTCGGTGTGCTCCTGACGTCAGTTCCCTTTGGTCTGGTTCACCTTAAAAATCCAAACGTGGTGCCGATCGTTACATTTACCAACACCGCACTCGCGGGAATCTGGCTGGCTGCCGCGTACCTGCGGACACGAAGTCTCTGGCTGCCTTTAGGTGTTCATTGGTCGTGGAACTGGGCGCTCGGCTGGTTCTTTGGGCTCCCGATCAGCGGGATCAATCTGGTTTCCAATCCTCTTTTGCATGGTGAAGAGTCGGGACCGAAGTGGCTTACCGGCGGCAGCTATGGCATTGAAGGGGGGGTCGCCTGCACTATTGCACTGGTTATCGTGACCTTCTTTCTATGGCGGACTTCCCTGGTTTCCGCGACTCCAGAATTACTTAAGATGACTTCGGAAGAAAACCCTGTCACTCCCGAACCCGTACTAAGCCTTCGTAGTGATGCACTTTGAATCGAGCGCCTCCTTGGAGTGCGCCAACTTGTTGGCGCTTTGGTATTTCTTACTAAAGCGGTGACAAGTCACCGCACTCCAAAAACATGTCTGTTAACAGTCTTCATCACTCTCCCGTCTTAATCGGTGTTGTTGGACAAAAGGTCTCCGGTCTTTGGATCCGGGTCTTTGGAAATCGCGACCGCTCTCTCGGGAACCACCGGTCCAGAGCCAAAGACCGAGACCACTTACAACGATTGAGACAGCACGATGTACGCCACAGCCGACATGCTTCTAACCAGTCCCCAAGCACACGCCGCCGCCAAGCAAACGCACGAGACGGCGATTGAAGTGGTGCTGGTTAAAGCAGTTCTGGAAGGCGACCGCGACGGCTTTACGCGGCTTTATGATCTTTATGCACCCCTGGTTCATGGCATCCTGCTGGCTCGTGTGCCGCGAGCGGAAGTTGACGATCTCGTCCAGGACATCTTTCTCCACGCTTTCAAGAAGCTTCACACATTGCGCGACAGCTCGTCGTTCGGGCCATGGATCGCAATGATAGCCCGCAATCGCGCGGTGGATTTTTATCGCCGGTCGCGTGAGACAGTGGAGATCAACGATGAACTGCGCGGCAGCAATACACAGGATTCGAGAGCCACAGAAATCCTGGAACTGATCCGCAATCTCCCCGAAGCTTACCGCGAAACGTTAGTCCTGCGACTGGTCGAGGGCATGACCGGCCCCGAGATCGCAGCGCGCACAGGCCTTACTGCTGCATCAGTGCGAGTGAACCTGCATCGCGGTATGAAGCTGCTGCGTAAGCAGCTCGGATTTATGGAGGGCTTATGAAGGAAGATTATTTGTGGGACAAAACGGGCGAGCCCGATCCGCAGATTCAACAACTGGAAGAAATCCTGGGCACGCTGCGATACCAGCCGAAGCCGCTGGAGATTCCTGAGGAACTGCCGCTGCCGCAACGACGAACGTACGCTCCCTGGCTCGCCATCGCCGCGGGAGTGTTGTTAGCGATACTCGCCGGAGGCATTTGGCTCAGCACGCGCTCCCGTGGCGAAGCACCGCAGCACGAAGTGAAGGTTGCGCCGCCCGCACCGGTTAAAGAAGTAACGCCGTCACCCACCGGGACGACAGATCCTCCGAAGACACCGGAACAGAAACCTGATTCTCGCAAAGAGGTCATAGCAATCAACAGACATCGGCCGAAGGTTTCAACACCAGTTCTTTCAAAACGCGAACGCGAGGAAGCGCTCATGGCAAAAGAACAAGTGATGCTGGCTTTGCGAGTCACCACTGAAAAGTTGAGCCTGGTCCATAAGAAAACTCAAAACACAAATCCTGCGAATCAAATCAAGAATCAACACCGCGTAGGATGAATGGAGCAATCATGAAATCACGGTATAAGACAACACTTATTGCCCTCTTACTGATCATCACGTCCGCCTTCGTAGCGAGAGCTCAGGACTCACGAATTCAGCTCGGCAGTCTCGATCATCTCGCGGCGAAAGCCAGCCAGACTGTTGACGTCAACGTCGACGAACGATTGATGAAGCTGGCTGCCAGGCTGTTCTCGGACAAGGATGACGATGAACGAGAGATTAAGAAACTGATCGCAGGACTGAAAGGCATCTACGTCAAGAGCTTTGAATTTGAGACTGAAGGGCAGTTCGTCGCAACTGATCTGGAACCGATTCGCACACAGCTTCGCGGAGCCGGTTGGACAAAGATGGTTAACGTTCGCAGCAAGAAGGAAGGGAACGTCGAGGTTTACTTGCAGTTCGCCGGCGAGATGGTTAACGGACTTGCAGTGCTACACACCGACGACAAAGAGCTCACGGTTGTGAACATCGTTGGACCAGTCGATCTCGACAAACTTGCCCAGCTCGAAGGACAGATGGGTATCCCTGACCTGGGAATCGAGTCGTCAAAGACCAAAAAGAAGACCAACGAGCAGTGAGGTGAGCGATGAGAACGATTGCTACCAAAATCTTCATCACGCTCTTCGTCGTGTGCTTCACGTCCGCGCCTGCCGTGTATGCGAAAGGTGACGACTTCAACTCCGTCGTAAAGATGATCGAAGAGTTCTACCGCGTGAAGCACGTCGGAATTCCGTTTCTCGCTAAAGCCGGAATGAAGGTGGCCACTACGGCCGCTCGTATCAAGGGCGGCACAGCCAGACGCCTGGCAGAGGCGGGCAGCATCAAGCTCGCGGTGTTTGAAAACCAGGAGTTTAACGGCGATTTCAGGAAGTTTCGCAGTTCCTTGAACCAGGCCCTGAATGTCACCTGGATGCCGTTGATTCAAACACTTTCTGCCGCAGGCGAAGAGCAGACTTATATTTTTCTCAGAAACGACGGCGACAAAACCAAAGTCCTTGTGATCACGATCGATGAACGCGACGCGACAGTGGTCCAGGTAAATCTCTCTCAAAAGAATCTCGCTCTCCTCTTGAAAGATCCGGAAGGTACAGGCAAAGCGATCACTGAAGAAGCAACTCTCATCGATCAGGAGTAGATCATGCACAGAATCCTTTTTCTACTTTTCGTCCTCGCCGCTCTGGCGTCGTTCCCTGTTCGCGCACAGGAAGTTGAAGACACCATTAAGATCAAGACGCGCGTCGTGTTTCTTGACGCGCTCGTGAAAGATAAGAAAACCAATCTCCCGATCTCCAATCTAGCCACAACAAATTTTGAAGTCCTCGACGACGGCAAGCCGCGCAACATCACGTATTTCACGCGCGAAGGGCAGGCACGCAAACCGCTCGCATTGATTCTGATTCTGGATCTGCGCGAAGACGGCGCCGGCAGGTTTATGAAGCGACCTGAGATTCTTAAGTCGATGGAAGATGAGTTGGCAAAGCTGCCGCCGGGCGATGAAGTCGCGATCATGGCGATGGACATGAATGAAGACGAAGAGAGATTCTGGTTGACTGAGTTTACCAACGATCGTGCGAAGCTTGCTGCGGCCCTCGGCCGCGTTCCGGCCCTATGTGTACCGCATGAGGGTCCACCACCTGAGGGCGCTGTGCCAGCTCAACAAAAAACTCAGGACACGACCGCGCAAGGTGAAGGTAAACCGGACGACATCATCGAAACCGAAACCATTCGTGGCCGCAACGGCGCAACCATAACACGCAAGACGCGTCGTGACGGCAGCGTTCACGTTACGCGCACGAACAAGGATGGCAACGTCACTATCGAGATGGGTGATATTTACGACATGGCTGCGGCTGTGAAAGATGCGACGCGAAAGGCCGCTGAGACGAGGCCAAACTCACAGACGTCGATCGTTTGGATATCGGATGGCATCGCACCGATTTTCTTTGAGGATCGTGATGCTACGGAACAGATCCTTATCCGCGACAACGTGATCTTCAACTCGTTGACGGTCGAGATGCGCACGTTGTTCAAGTTCCTCGTGCCTGTAGCAAAGCCGGTTGCT
>DASTVU010000521.1:0-3546 GCA_035758935.1 Pyrinomonadaceae bacterium
GCTGACCATGACAATCGGAATAACCACATACCTGATTTACCTGGCCGTCAGCGTCGCGCTGACTATCTGGGTCGCCCGCACCCTCCACAAGAACGGACGCGTGTTTCTAGTCGACGTCTTCCACGGCAACGAAGCCCTCGCTGACTCAGTCAATCACCTGCTCGTCGTGGGCTTTTACCTCATTAACTTCGGCTACGTTACGCTCGCCCTAAAGCTCGGTTACGCCGTCACTTCTGCGGAGCAAAGCATTGAAGCCCTGTCCGTAAAGGTAGGCATGGTGCTCCTCGTCCTCGGCGGGATGCACTTCTTCAACCTCTTTATCTTCAGCCGTATGCGCCGCCGCTCAACTCAACACAATCAGCCGCCACCCATTGCTCCCGACGGGTTTACAGCCGTCCAGCAGGAAGCGTGAAGCCATGTACTCCCTAACGGTGCTCTACGATCCTGAATGCGGGTTGTGCCGGCGCGCACATGAGTGGCTGGCGGAACAGTCGAAGATAGTCGATCTCAACTTCGTGCCCTGTGCCTCTGATGAAGCACGCCGGCGCTATCCACAACTTAATCACGACCTGACTAAGAAGGATCTGACAGTGGTGGGCGATGATGGCGGCGTCTATTTTGGTCCAAAAGCATGGCTGATGGTCCTTTGGTCGCTGGTTCGGTATCGCGAGTGGGCGTATCGACTCGCAACTCCGGAACTGCTACCCACCACAAAGCGAGTTGTTTCAATGATCTCTCAAAACCGTTACCAGATCAGTCGCGTCGCCGGACTAAAGCGGTGACACGTTAACCGTGATGCGCAAAACAAAGACGACCAAAACCGGCAAGGGAGATCAAACGAAGGCGTTGATCCTTGAAACTGCCCTCGAGATGTTTCGCGAGCGCGGGTACGACGAAACCACGATGCGCGCCGTCGCACAAAAGGCGGGCGTGTCGCTCGGTAACGCGTACTACTACTTCCGCTCGAAGGAATATCTGATCCAGGCCTTCTATCAACGCCTGCACGACGGGCATATCGAACTCGCACTGCCTGCGCTCGAACATGACAAAACACTGAAAGCACGCCTGCTGACTGCGATGCGAACAAAAATCGACGTGTTGAAACCGTATCACCAGTTCGCGGGCGTGCTTTTCAAAACTGCCGCCAATCCGAAAAGTCCACTAAACCCGTTTGGTGATGAGTCTGATCCAGTACGCGAACAGCAGATTCAACTCTTCGACAAGGTGCTTGAAGGCGCCTCAGCACGAATTCCCAAAGACCTGCGAGCGGAACTGCCGTACCTGCTATGGGTCTACAGCATGGGCATCGTGCTGTTCTGGATTCACGACTCATCACCAAAACACCGGCGCACTTACCGCCTGATCAATCACACGGTCGAACTGCTCGACAGGCTGATCCACCTTGCGAGTAATCCATTCATGCGGCCGCTACGAAAACAGGCGTTGCGATTGGTAGTCGAACTGCGTGAAGCGGCCGAGTCGCTCGACGACGATCCGGCTGAAACTGCTTCAAGTTGAAGGAGGCTCAAAATGAAGTGTCATCAACCCATGCCCGGCAGTCTTCTCGCGCAAGGTATCGTGGGCGGTGCGCTGGGAGGATTCGCATACGTTTTCTTTATTACTCTTGGGGAAGGAAATGACAATTTCAAGGCGCTACTCGCTTCTACGCTTGCCAGCATGCTTCTGGGAAGCCTTATCGGAGCAATCGAGGCAACGAGCTTTGGGGGTCTCTATTGGTTAACAGGAACTAGAATGGGTCTGGCTACGCGGGCTTCAATAGCGACCGTTGTTGTCACTCTAATCGTTCTCTTTGCGGGTATTCAGCTGGGTGGTGATGAAAGCAAACTTACTCGTTTGCTGATTACGACTATGTCGTTTGTAATACCGCCTTTGCTGTTTATCGATTCCAACTTCAGAGCGTCGCAGCTTTTTACCTTTGGAAGCATGGCTGTTCGTGGTGTTGGATTCAATGTGATATTTGAGTCCAGGAGTGTTGGGGCAATTGTCGGAACGTTGCCGCTGAGATTCCTGAGTTTGGGTATGGCAGGTGTTTGGCTGCTTTCCATCGCAGCCCACGCACCGAAAGGTGATGGACCATATGTCTGGAAAATCATCGTGGCTGGTACTCCACTGCTCTACCTCGCAATCAGTGCATTCTTAACTTTCAAATCGCCTGCCAAGTTAATTCTCCTGTTTCTCGGTATCGGAGGAAACATTCCAGTATTTCTTGGCGGCTGGCTCGCTTTTTCAGTCTACAGCGCCTTTAGTCACGCGGAAGACCTTCTCATTACCGGAATAATCTGTTGTGCGTTTCTCATCACGTGGGCCATTTTTCTTTTCGCGCGACTAACCGTTGACACCGACGAATTGATACCTCTGAGTATTTTTCCAAGCATTTTGCCAGCAAGGAGTGAAGATCATGAGAATTGCGATTACGGGAGCAGCGGGTTTTATCGGCACACACCTGACACATCGTCTCGAGTCTGAAGGTCATGACGTCGTTCTGATATCACGACGTGCGAGACAAGATGACGATCGAGTGTTCGCGACCGATCTGTCGGATGCTAGTGTTTTGAGCGAGCTGTTCCGCGACTGCAAAGCCGTCGCGCATTGTGCCGGCATCAATCGTGAGATCGGGAATCAAACGTATCAACGAGTTCACATCGAAGGAACGCGCAACGTTGTCGAAGCTGCCAAAGCTGCTGGTGTCGAGAAGATCGTGTTGATGAGTTTCCTGCGTGCGCGAGCGAATTGTGGTTCGCCGTATCACGAGTCGAAGTGGGAAGCGGAAGAGATCGTTCGCAACTCCGGACTCGACTACACGATCATTAAGGCGGGCGTGATCTACGGTCTCGGCGATCATATGCTCGATCACCTGAGCCATGCGCTATACACGTTTCCGGTTTTTGCCCTCGTTGGTCTGAAAGATAAAACCGTCCGCCCGCTCGCGGTTGAAGACCTCGTGCACGTGATGCGCGCCGCACTCGTCGATCGCCGCATGAAACGACAAACAATCGCATTGCTTGGTCCGGAAGAGATTTACCTCGCCGAAGCCGTGCACCGTGTCGC
Organism: Pyrinomonadaceae bacterium; assembly: GCA_035758935.1. GTDB lineage: Bacteria > Acidobacteriota > Blastocatellia > Pyrinomonadales > Pyrinomonadaceae > PSRF01. The sequence continues at coordinate 3,070 of DASTVU010000521.1, forward strand.
TGAAGTTGTCGGCAAAAAGCCGTTGATGTTTCCGCTGCCGATTTTCTGTCATGAGTTAATGGCTCACGTCTTCGAGCTAACAATGAAGGTTCCCCTCACGTCACTGGCGCAGGTTCGCATCTTATCGGAAGGCGTTGTTGAAGCCGGCTCACCAGTCGTGCCGGTTCCATACGATCTGGTGCCAACACGCCGCTTCACCGCCGAACAGATCCGCAACGGCTTACCTCAACCGAAGCCCTTCTGCGTAGGCGACCTGCGCTTGTGTTCTTAGAAGAAGGCACTCGATGAGCTTCCCTCCATTCAACATCTGGACTTGGCGCGGCAGAGTTGGGCGAGCGAGTTACCTCGTGACGGGTTTGGTCCTTCTGGCTGTAAAACACAATATCGATCGGTTGTTGGCGGCCCTTTATGGTTATCCCTGGGGAATCTTCAACTACTGGGTGTTTGAATCGCCGGGAGGTATTGCGAAGCTGAAAC
>DASTVU010000522.1:0-12296 GCA_035758935.1 Pyrinomonadaceae bacterium
CAGTCAAAATCAACAGTGCTGCGGCGGCACAGTTGTTCACCACCAGAGCATCCTCAGCCCCGGTTAAATCTTTCAAGAGCGACTCCACTCGTGCGGCTCTTTGCCCGCGGCTTCCACTCTCGATGTCATATTCAACGGAACAGTAACGAGCAGCTTCGTCAATCGCAGTGCGCGTCGCGTCCGACAATGGCGCCCGGCCCAGATTCGTATGCAGCACAACGCCTGTAGCGTTGATAACGGCTTTGATATCGGATTGGCCCTCGCGACGTGCGCTCGCTTCCATCCGCTTGACGGCTTCTGCGAGAAGCGCCTCCTGATGGTTGCCGTTGTCCGCGGTGAATTCCTCATTACGGACGAGCGCACGAATCTCAGCGGTAACTGAACGAGCAATTCCCGTCAATCTTCTGAGTCCAACCAGATTGCGCAACTCACGCGCTGCGTCAGTACGCAACAACGCATCTACTGACGGCACGTCTCGCAGGCTGGCATGTTTGCTTTCAGTCATAGGCTTCAAAGACGCGAGGCTATCACAATCCTCCTTGGAGTGCGCCAACTTGTTGGCGCTTTGGTATTAAAGAATTACCAAAGCGGTGCCAACGCACCGCACTCCAAGGAGGCGCCCAGCCAATCCACCGAGGTTGAAAACAAATGGTTTGACACATCGCTTTCGAACCCCATAGACTGCAATCGTCGCGTCCAATCAACGACGCAAAACCCGCCCTACTTTCCTCGCCCAGGAGATTCAATTCTGTGGGATTACGCGAAAACAAACTGCTTCGATCAAAACTGCAGGTACAGGCCAAGAGCAAGTACTCCATCGGCGAGAACCAACCGACGCCCGACGAACAACTGACACGTCTCGAGGAAGACATCCGCCGGCTGCGGGTCGAGTTTGACATCTTCTTCAACGGCGGCTCAAAACGACCACCGTACGACACCAAAGGACGCGTTGAGACGCTTCTAAAACGACTCGGAGACGATCGCAGCTTAACGTTCGCGCAACGGTATCGCTACAACTCACTCGCTGCACGCTATAACTCGTTTAGAGAACTCTGGCGTCGTACGATGCAGGGACGCGAAGAAGGCCGTGATGCGGTTTCCGCCCATCGGGCGAGCGTTCACAAAGAAGCAAGCGCACCGAAAGTGGAGCCGGTTTCATTTGTTTGCGCAGATGCACATCGGGAAGTCGAAGTCGTCAAGAATCTTTTCGAGTCGCTGATGGAAGCAAAGCGAGTTTGCGGTGAAACGGAGGATCTGTCGTTCCCGAAGTTTCATCGTTTGATTGCTTCAAAGGCAGACGGGTTAAAGGAAAAGCTTGGTTGCGATCGGGTAAGGTTTTCAGTGTCGGTCGAGAATGGTCATGTGAGCTTTAAGGCGCGAGCGGAGTAGTTCCCCAAGACTGACAATATAAAAAAATAGGCGACCACATGGTCGCCTATTCTTTTTGTGAGCTTACCGGACCCGTGACCGGAAGCAAGTCAGTGGCTTTGCGGAAGGCAAGCCGGGGAGACACTACATCTTCGTAACTTTTTCGGCCTGAGGTCCCTTTGGGCCCTGGGTTACCTCAAACTCAACTTCCTGACCCTCTTCGAGAGTCTTGAAGCCGTCGCCTTGAATGGCGCTATAGTGAACGAAGATGTCCGAAGAACCAGGTTGCTCGATAAAACCATAGCCCTTCGAATTATTAAACCACTTGACCTTACCGGTTATTCTAGACATAACAACGAATCCTCCTAACGATTCGGTAAAACGGACACGAAGCTACTTTAGGGCATCGTATCGAAGTTAGTGCTTGTGAGCCGGGTCGCACCTTGAAGTGGCGCTAGACGGAAACACACAACCAACAAAAAATGCATGGTGAACAGCGCGGGGAGCGCTAATTCAACATGCACAGACTTACGGGGGCAAAACTAACGAAACTCATTTACGTAAAGCTTGTGGATCGGGATGCTGGGCTCAGAACTTGCCGTCCCTGCATTGAAACGACGGCGCATATTAGGCCAAGTTGTTAAACCTGTCAAGCAAGAAAATTTTCGCCCGGCCTCTCCTAAGTTAAAGCGATACCTCAGGTTAGCTACCACACCCTGTTTTATTTCAACTCAATTCGTACCCGACATCGCCGCCACTTTTGTGCTCAACAGCAAGTACGGCAGCGGATTTACCGCCTCATCGTTGATCCGTACTTCGTAATGCACGTGTGGTCCGGTCGAACGGCCGGTTGAGCCCACTTTCCCCAATAATTGCGCACGTGAGACGGTTTGATTGAGTTCGACATCGATGTGTGAGAGGTGACCGTACCGTGTGGTCAGACCGCCCCCGTGGTCCACCACCACGAGCTGTCCGTAGCCGTTTTGCCAGCCTACAAATGAAACTCGACCGCTAGCGCCGGACACAACGGGAGCACCCCAGGGTGCCTCAATGTCCTGCCCGGAATGAAATTCGTAACCGAAACCTCCGAATGGATTCCGGCGTCCGCCAAAGCCACCCTCCAGCTTTCCGTCGACCGGCCACACTGTTGGGGTGTAGCCACGCTGCCGCAGAATGCCCTCGTAAGCGCGCAAATCCTCCTCAAGACGATTTGTCTTGGCAGTGAGGGCGGCAATGCCCATCTCGTCCATCGGCAGGGCTGGGCCGCCGGTACCGGGCAGGGTCGCGTTCTCTTCGACCACACCTGACTTCTCGGCTAGTTTGCGCGAGGTGTCTTCAACTTTCTCAACCCGGTTGTTTAGTTTTTCGAGTTCCTGTCGCTGGCGTTCGTTTTCCGCGCGTAAACGCTGATTTTCAAATTCGGTACGCAGGTGTGCCGCCTGCTGGGTCAGGCCGTAAAGTCCATAAAACAGTCCGAAGCCAAGCACCACGAGAATTGCACAGAAGATGGTGACTGATTTCTTTTCGACTCGGATTCTTTGGACTCGGGCTTTAGAACGGGAGGTATGGGCGATTATAAAGGCGTAAAAACGGTCTTCTTTGGCCATTTTGATCGTGCTCCTGTTGTTGCGCAGAAAATCGGAGACGCAACAACCGAAAGGCACAACTCGCCAAAGGCGATTTGCGCGTAACGGGGAAAGGTTGTTTTTTGCTTACCTACTTGAGATTTGCAGCGGGTGGATTAAAAACCTCAAGGTCCCTCCGAGGTGAAATCCATCCGGCCGGTTCTGCAAGGCCCTGACCCTATCACGGCCTGTAAATTGTTGCAACTTTGTCGGCGAAATATAAGGAAGGTGTATTTGAAAGAGAATGGAGGTTTTTTGTGCTTTGTACTTGTAACTTAGCCAAAAGTACAAAGCTCTAACTACAAAGCACAAAACACAACCATCGAACAGGTTAGATCTCTTCGCGTTTTCTGCGCGACCAATCGCGGAAGATTGCCAGCGCGATGAGGACCAGCACGGCCACAAAGACTACAACGATCGCAACCTTGATCGCCGTAATGAGGAAGCCGACGAGCAGAATCAGTTGTTTCAGTAGAGCGATGATAACGAGGATCAAAGCAACGATTGCTCCGAGTCCGCCAAAAGCTTTAAGAACGCCACTGCACATAATTTCAACCCCGTAGCTAAAGAATTACGATCTTCGTTCGAACGGAAGCGGAGTTACATCGCGACGGGCGAACTGCGTAGTCTCGCCGGTGCGAAAGTTTGTTGCGTCAGTCGGCCTTGTACTGGCAACAACTGACGGCGGCGGCCGTCTTGAATCAAATCGCACAATGCGATCAGACGCTCTGCCGCGACGAATATAATCGAACAACATGTAAGCACCGAGCGCCACCAGCGCAACAGGCAACAATTCCTTGATTGGCAACGTCATTCCCAGCAACGTGTGCATCAGGAAGAGCGTGCCAATAATAATCAGTGTAGTACCCCAGGCAAATGGATTGCCGTAGAGACGACGGGCAATCACATCATCTTCCGCATCCGGACTCAATCCCGCTCTCATCAACTGTGCTGTCCGGCAAGCATCGACAGCGGAAAAAAGCCATGTGCCGATAACGCCGAGAACGAAGAAGTGCATTCCCTGCGTGACTACCGCCATTTGAAAGAAACTGGCGAAGACTGCGAAGTGCACGATGGCTTTGGAAGTCTGGCCGTTATAAGCAGCGCCTAAGCCGGGAACGAACGAGAGCAATGTTGCAACGAAAGGTGAACTCTTTCTTCTCAGAATCTGAGTCGGGCTCGTCGATTGATGCCGCAGCAATTCAACTCCAGCCACAATACAGTCCTGACAGAACGGGAAACCTCGCACCCTATGATCGCAGGCAGGACACAACCAGCGCGCACACTGATTGCACTGAACCACCGCCGGATTCTTAGCATGGTAGCCACAGTACATCATTGTCTTAAAACCTATCTCCTCACCGATTGTTATGGCCGTTACCTTCGGGCTTGTTGCCGGAAGAGTCCTTCTGCTGATCCGCTCCGTGTTTTTGTGCGGGAGGAGCCGGGGGTTGTTCCTTATCACCGTTGTTTTGTAACGGGTAGTCAGTAATCGATCGCGACTGTCCGGTCCGTTCAGCTAACTGCAACCCCGCATCGTAAACACCGCCAATCGAACCATCTGCCGAAACAGTGTTGGTAAGTACCAGAATCGCGACCAAAAGCATTGTGGCTACGGTGGCGAGTTGTGGCGACATAATCGGGTCTAACAACGAGCGGAACCGAGAAGCGATCCGCGCTCCCCATGGAGCCTTCACTTCGTGTGGCGTCACTGTTCCCAAAGTCGCTTGCAGGATGCGTTCATTTAATCCTTGAGGGACAGGCTTCTCTTCGCAGATGTATGTGTAGCAGGCGCCGATCGCTCGCACGACCTCACCGGGAAGTTCAGTACAACGATTGCAGAGCGCCGCATGACGTTCCCATCGGTGATAAAGATGAGCCGGCAGGAAGCCGTCGAGGTAATCGGTGAGACACTCCTCGAACTCTTCGCAGCCCATCGCAGTCTGAGGAACCGTCTTCTCCAGAATACGAGCTTCGAGTTCTCTCGAAGGCGCAGGCACTGTCGCCGTACGACAGGTTTCGATTGCGCTGCGAACCGCCGACAGAGTCTCATGGCACACGGGACACTTCATCGCATGCTCGCCCATGAGCCGATTTGTTTCAGAACCCACTACGCCCTCGAGGTAGTCGGTCAAAAGATTTTCGAAATCCACACAAAGCATTTTTTATTCTTCGCTTCCCGCCGCTTTTTGTTCTGGCTCACTCCCACCTGCCTGCCAGCATTCGAATGAGCCCCCTGGTTCTATGCCTCACTCATCGCAACAACTTTCATTCTGCGGAGAATCTTCGCGAGCTCAATACGTCCGCGATTGATTCTCGACTTGACCGTTCCTTCCGGAATCTTCAAAAGATCAACAATCTCCTGGTAACTCAGCTCTTCAATGTCTCTCAGTATCACGCACGTTCGTAAATCGGGTGACAGCTTATCTATGCCGGCCTGCACCTGGGCACCGAGTTCGCGCCGCTCCATTTCCTTCTGGACTGAGTTGGTGCGCGTGTGCAAATGGTAGCTGTGATCGGCGAGGTCGTCAGCGAGGTTATCGTGCGGTGTGCGCTGGCGCTTACGGTAATCGTCGATAATCAGATTGCGCGCCAGCCTCATCAACCAGTTCTGTAAATCACCCTGCTTGGGGTCGTACTGATCCAAAGAACGGTAAACCCTTACGAAAACTTCCTGCGTTAAATCTTCTGCCGTATCGGAACGGGAGGTAAAGCGGTAGGCGAGGTTGTAAATGCGGCGGGAATAGGTTTGCACAATCTCTTCCCACGCCGCGCCGTCGCCTGCGCGACACCTGCGAACCAATTCGGCTCCTTCACTAACTGCCAAAGCCTTAACAGCTCCCACCGTATCTTCTCCAGGTACCTGTAGGTCGGAAATCGTCAAAGGCGGCCAAACCCTTGTTCCGAGCGGATTACGACAGGCACCAAACTAAAGTTCAGCAAAGTTTGCCACAAAGAGGCACAGGAAGGAATAGCCACAAAGAAGCACAAAAGGCACATAAAAGATTAATTCATGGCTTTCCAGGGATCTTCACAGCCTTTGAAATCACCATTATGTGCTTTTTGTGCTTCTTTGTGGCTAGACTCTCTTAGTGGCATGTAGTAGGCTTTGCGACCGGCCCAACATCTTGTGGTTTTCGATTACGAACTGACGAATGGCGAACGCTAAGAGCTATCGCAAATACATAGAATTTGGCGTTCTCTGCTTGCTTGCCACGGCACTCCTGTGGTTCTTCGGACGTAATCTCGACTGGGTCGAGGTACGCCGAGCGCTCAGCGATGCCGACCCATACCTGCTCGTCGCTGCCGTGTTAGTTATCTCTTCAGTCTATTTTTTCCGGGCCTTTCGCTGGGGTGCGTTACTGAAACCACTAAGCGCAGCCCGGTTTTCTGACCTCTTTGCAGCCACGACGATTGGTTTCAGCGCAGTCTTTCTGCTCGGGCGGGCCGGTGAGTTTGTGCGTCCAGTCGCACTCTCGATGCGCGATCCGCGTGTCAGACCGAGTGCCTCTCTCGTCACAATCCTCGTCGAACGCATTTACGATATGGCGGCTGTTGCCCTCATGTTCGCCATCAATCTGATCTGGTTTAAGCCCCCATCTGCTCTCGAACTCTCTTTTGACCGGGTGCGGACCGCGGGCTTAGTACTACTTGGGGCAACGATTATCGGTATTGCATTTCTGGCGTGGTTCAGAACGCAATCGGAACTGGTGATCGGACTTTTTCAAAGCCTCTTCGCACGTTTGCGGTTTATCCCGCAACGACTCGTGAAGCTCGCTATGGGCATTCTCGAACAGTTGGCGCAGGCGCTGCGCGTGCTGGTTAACTTGACTGAACTGTTCGAGACGATTGGCTGGACAGCTTTGCTCTGGTTTGCCATCGCCGCAGCGAATCTGCTCGTGATGAGAGCATTCCACCTGCCCGTCGGATTTCCTGAAACGATCTTCGTGCTTGGCTGGGCGCTGGTCGGATCTCTTGTCCCGACGCCTGGTGGCGCTGCCGGCGCATTCCATGCTGCCACAGCTGCGGGCTTACTGTTTCTCGGCGTGCACAAAGAAACTGCTGCCGCTTTGTCAATTGTTCTGCACCTCGTTGATTTTGGTCCGGCAGTTTTGTTTGGAATTTTCTACGTGATCCGTGGGGACCTCAGTGTCGCGAAATTGCGCACGATGATTTCACCAGAACAGGTACAGGAGCAATGAATTCTCCGAAAGGATTCAACTAAAATATGAAGTGTCCATTCTGTGGATATCTTGAAGACAAAGTAGTTGACTCGCGCGAGTCGCGTGAGGGTGATGCGATCCGCCGCCGCCGAGAGTGCCTGCGATGCGAGCGCAGGTTTACGTCATATGAACGTATTGATGAGATACCGTACATGGTCGTCAAGAAAGATGGCCGGCGGGAAACGTTCGACCGCAATAAAGTCATGGCGGGCCTTTTGCGCGCCTGTGAGAAACGTCCAGTCCCTTCAGCTAAACTTGACAGTATCGTCAATGCGATCGAGAAGTATGTGCAGGAATCCCCCGAACGCGAACGACCAACAAGCAAAATCGGAGAGATGATCATGCGACGCTTGAAAGAGTTGGATAAAGTCGCATATGTTCGTTTCGCCTCCGTATATCTGGAATTTGAAGACGTCTCGGAATTCATGACCGAGCTGAAGCATTTGGTAGTGAAACAACGAGCCAACAGGTAGAACGCATTACGTCGAACCGGGGAATTAGCAATGATCAAACCCATTCGCGCGACCGGATTAGAACGGCTTGAAGTGCAGCGACTTCGTGATCGCGTCGGGCGTCTCTATGCAGCGTTGCAGGAAGCAACCGAGGCGGAGAGTCCTTTGGTCTCCGGCACCTGGGCACCACCAGTCGATCTCTGTGAAACAGAAAAGGGAATCTGTATTCGTGCCGAACTTCCGGGAGTAACCGCCGACCAAATCAAGATCGGAATCTGCAACACCAAGCTTAGAATCTGGGGCGAAAAAAAACGACGACCCAACCGCCGGCGAATTATTTCCTACCATTGTTCAGAACGCAGTTTCGGAAAGTTTGGCCGCATTGTGCCGTTACGCTGGACCTTCAGCATCCGCGATGCGTGGGCTGAGCTTAGCAACGGTGTGCTGCTCATCTATCTTCCAAAGATTGAGGATCGCAGGGGAGAGGAGGTCCTGATAGCAGTTAAGGACGCGACGACAGAACAATCATAAAGGTTACATCATGGCAATAGCTAAAGAACCAGAGTTTACCGAAGCAATCGAAACGACAACTGACAACGATCAGCAACTACAGATCCCGAGTGAACTGCCGGTGTTGCCCTTGCGCGACATCGTGATCTACCCGTTCATGATCGTTCCGTTATTTGTTTCGCGCGAGAAGTCGATCAGAGCAGTGGATGAGGCGCTGTCGGAGAATCGCATGATTCTGCTTGCGTCGCAGAAGGATCTGGATAAGGAAGAACCGACGGCAGAGGATCTTTATGCCGTCGGCACTGCCGCCGTCATCATGCGAATGCTCAAGTTGCCCGATGGGCGCATTCGCATTCTGGTCCAGGGACTAGCGCGTGCTCGGATTGAAACGGTAGATGCAACTGGTGAATATCTGCGCTCGCGTGTGAGCGTGATGCAGGAAGTACTTCCTCCGGAACGTTCGCTGGAAGTTGAAGCGCTCGTGCGCAATGTACGCGCGTCGATGGAGAAGGCCATCAACCTCGGAAAGAATATTTCTCCCGAAGTAATGGCGATAATCGCAAACCTCGATGACGCCGGGCGACTCGCAGATCTGTCGGCTTCAAATCTCGAGTTAAAAGTGGAAGACGCACAGTCAGTGCTCGACATCGCTGACACAACCGCACGTCTCCGACGTGTCAACGATCTCCTAAATAAAGAGATCGAAGTCCTCACGGTCCAACAGGAAATCAATACACAGGCACGCGCAGATATCGATCGCTCGCAGAGAGAGTTCTACCTGCGGCAACAACTCAAAGCGATTCAAAGTGAACTCGGTGAAGGCAACGAATTAGCAGAAGAGATCGCGCAGTTTCGCGAAAAGATCGAAGCCGCGAAGATGCCGAAACTCGCCGAAGAAGAGGCTCTCCGGCAACTCAAAAAACTCGAGCGCATGCATCCGGACGCTGCTGAAACAGCCACTCTCCGAAACTGGATGGAGATCATGACCGATCTGCCGTGGTCCAGATCATCCGTCGACAATCTCGACCTGCAGAAAGCAGAGAAAGTTCTCAACGAAGATCACTACGGTCTGGAGAAAATCAAAGATCGAATCATTGAAGCACTCGCAGTACGCAAGCTGAAGGAAAAACCCAAGGGGCCGATTCTTTGTCTGGTTGGCCCTCCAGGTGTGGGTAAGACTTCGCTCGGCCGATCAATCGCACGCGCTCTCGATCGAAAGTTTGTGCGACTCTCGCTCGGCGGTGTTCACGATGAAGCGGAGATTCGCGGTCATCGCAGAACTTACGTGGGAGCGATGCCCGGCAGGATTATTCAAGCCATACAACAGGCCAGCACAAATAATCCATTGATCATGCTCGACGAGATCGACAAAGTCGGCGCGGACTTTCGTGGCGACCCGTCGTCGGCTTTACTCGAAGTTCTCGATCCGGAACAGAACAATTCCTTCCGCGACAACTATCTCGGCGTCACGTTTGATCTCTCGAACGTGATCTTTATGACAACCGCGAACATCCTCGACACGATTCAGCCGGCACTGCGCGATCGCATGGAAGTGATCCGTCTCGCCGGCTACACCGAGGAAGAGAAACGCGAGATCGCCATTCGTCACCTGATCCCGAAACAAATGGAAGAAAACGGGATCACGGCAAAAGACGTGCACGTCTCAAAGACAGCGCTCACCGCCATCATTCAGCAATACACGCAAGAGGCGGGACTGCGACAACTGGAGCGCGAGATTTCCAGGATCTGCAGAAAAGTCGCACGCAAAATAGCTGAAGGCCATAAAGGTAGTGTCAGAGTTTCACTGAAGAACGTGCACGAGTTTCTCGGGGCGCCAAAGATTATTCCTGAGGAAGCGCTAAAGAAGGATCAGGTTGGTGTGGCCACGGGTCTCGCATGGACCGCAGTCGGCGGCGACGTGCTCTTTATCGAAGCTCTGAAAATGAAGGGCAAAGGAAATCTCGTTCTGACGGGACAGCTTGGCGACGTGATGCGAGAGTCTGCGCAGGCAGCTTATTCATACGCCAAGTCGCGCGCGAAAGAGTTGGAAATCGCCGAAGAAGACTTCAGCAATTACGATTTGCACATTCACATTCCGGAAGGTGCGATTCCCAAGGATGGTCCATCCGCAGGTATCACACTCGCAACTGCAATGGTCTCTGCTTTATCGACGCGGCCCGTTCGTAAAGACGTCGCAATGACAGGTGAGATCACGTTGCGAGGAAACGTTTTGCCGATTGGCGGCGTAAAGGAAAAGGTGCTTGCGGCGCGGCGTGCGCGGGTCACCACGATAATACTGCCGCAGCAAAACCGGCGCGATTTGGACGAAGTTCCAAAGGAACCGTTCAAGGACATTCGCTTCGTTTTTGTTGATAATATGCGACAGGTATTTCGCGAAGCGCTCGGTGAGAGAGTGGTGCCGCCAGCCAGTCCGGCGCCGAAACCGCAGCGTCTCCCGCAGGCCGCAAACGCGAGGACTGTCGTTTAGACAACCATGAGCCAGGTTGACGAATCGTAAATCTGGTTCATCCGACATTCAGTATTAAAGATTTAAAGGAGTTTTTTGCATGAGTAGACTGCCACGTAGCTATATGTCCGTTTTCTTCGCCGCACTCGCACTGATTCTCGCTTCTCAAATCACAGCTTTTAGCCAGGAAATTCAAAAAACCGACGTCTCGCCCAACGTTTCCACAGTCACTATTAAGAATTTTGGCCAGATGGACGAGCGGTTCTTTCGCGGCGGTCAACCCAAAGAAAACGACTACAGCCAGTTAGCTGCGCTCGGTATTAAGACAGTCATCGACTTGCAGAATGAACCCAAGGCGTATGAAAAGCAGAATGTAGAAGCCCTCGGAATGAAGTACGTGAACATCCCGATGAGCGACAAAGATTATCCAGAGATTTCCAAGATCGAGCAGTTCCTAAAGCTGGTCGACGATCCAACGACCGGAAAGTTTTATGTTCACTGTGCCGGAGGACGCCACCGCACCGGCGTGATGGGCGCTGTCTACAGGTTCAATCACTACAACTGGAACTACGATCAGGTCTATGCCGAGATGAAGAAGTACGACTACTACTCACGCTGGGGCCATGGCGACATGAAGAAATTCGTCAAGGATTACTCGGTGAATTTCCCAGTGAAATCAAGCGTAGCCGTCGAAGGCTCAAGATAATTAATAAGCCACGGATTGACGCGGATGAGCACGGATTTGATCGGTGTTCATCCGCGTAAATCTGTGGCTAAAAAACTATTGATACAAGTACGAGTAGCTCTTCTTCTGATCCCACTCAATTCCCTGAACGTTCTGTCCATCGATCGCCAGAATATCCGCACTGATTTCATCGGTGCTCACCGTCGGGCTCACGTCAACTGAATACACAATGCTGCCTGGCGATTCTTCCGTGGCCTCGCGATCGACCGCTCGTAGTTCCTTATCGAAACCATGCGTCTTTAACACCTCACGCAGTGCCTTCTGCGTTGAGACGACATTCTTGGTAATAACCTTCAATTCCATCGAACGAAACACTTGTTCAGGCTCACGCCACTCGAGTAGATAAAGCACTATCAACGAAAATATTGCCAGAACGAGCGCGAGATCCCAACGGCCAAATCCCGACGCGAGTCCCAACGCGAGACTGATCAGAAGAACGGTAATCTCCTTCGGATCGCGAATGTTGGTTCGAAATCGCACGAGCGAAACCGCCGCGAAGATGCCAAACGCGCGCGCCGCATTATCACCAACAATAATCATTAAGGCTGCCGCGACAACGGCGAGCAAAATCTGCGTTTGCGAAACGTATGGGTTGCGCTTGAGCGCGAGTATTCGTTTTCGCGGACGAAATGCGAGAGCTGCTCCGAGTAATGCCGCAAGCAGCAGTCTCAATGTGAGGTGTCCCATTGTCTCAAGCCACGTCGCGCCCCCCGCGTTTGGCTCACTGTGTTGTGTACCGAACATGCGATCGATAAAGGTCTCACCCGAATCACTCCGAGCCGGAGTTGGTGACGGGCGTGCATCCGGCTGTCCCAGAACCGCATCGGGAGTCGGGCTCTGTCTCACGGTTTCCGGAGTGGCCCGCCGGCCCCCTCCAACAAAGTAGACGATTAGAGCGCTCAGCAA
>DASTVU010000523.1:0-3858 GCA_035758935.1 Pyrinomonadaceae bacterium
ATGTAGAAATCAAACGCACGTGGAAAACTGCTGACACAGTTGCGCTCGTCTTGCCGAAAACGTTACGCATCGAAGGCTTGCCGGATAACAAAAACCGCGCTGCGTTGATGTGGGGACCGTTAGTTCTGGCTGGTGATCTGGGGCCGGAGCGACGCGGTGGTCCGGCAGATCCCGTACCTTCGCTGGTATCAGGTGAAAAGTCCGTGGGTGAATGGCTACAGCCGGTTCCCGACCATCTCGGTGTTTTCCGTTCTGTTGGAGTTGGTCGTAAGTCTGATGGAGTGGCTAGTGAAGTCGAGTTTGTACCCTTCTACCGGCTCCACCGACGCACTTACGCAATCTATTGGGATCTCTACGACGCTGAGAGTTGGACCAGAAAGTTAAAAGAGCTGGAAGCAGACAAAGAAAAGCGACAACGACTCGAGGCGGCGACGGTAGCTTTTGTGCAGCCCGGTGATTCCGAAAAGGAAAAGGAATTTAATCAGCAAGGCGAAGAGACTGCACCCGATCGCATCTTAGGCCGCGCGGGACGGCGGTCGAAGAAATGGTTCTCGTTTGATCTACCGGTTGAAGCAGCTAAGTCGATGGCCGTTGTTTTAACTTTTAACCCTGAAGAACGCGCGAAGCGGTCGTTTGAAATTCTGGTCGATGGGAAGCGAATTGGCGAAGGAATGATCGAGCGTTATCCGCCCGGAAGCGCCACCGGGAAATTCTATGATCTGGATTACAAGATTCCCGCAGAGCTTATTAAAGACAAGAAGAAAGTTACGGTGCGAGTTCAGGCTTCAGGCGGTAATGAGACCGCGACGATCTTTGGAGTTCGCATGGTTCGCGCTGACGAAAGATGAAGATTACTCCCGCAGCGGCGCGACGGCGCAACGTCAGACGACGCAGCGTACGGCTCGCTCTTCTTTGCGTCTTACTTTGCGCCTTTGCGCCTTTGCGTGAGAAAACTTCTGCCAGCAATGACCAGGCATTTCTGGAGTTTGACACGCCCGACTTCAGACTCCGCCTCGTCAAAACCTCACAAACAGTCGCCGCCCTCGAGCCTAAGACCACTCCAGGTTTCGACTTCACGCCCGGCGATCGTCTGGAACGACGCGCAGCAAATCTGTATCACCATCTCGGCGATCTCACTCTCCGAGTTCGCATCGGCAACTCCGGAACATGGCAGAAGTACGACACGGCAGAATCACGTCAACCAGTTGAACCAATGACTCCGTCTGGGCCAACACTCGCCGTAGCAAATCTGTCACCAACACTCCCCGCCGGCATTCCTTTAGAAATAAAGCGTTCATGGATTATCGAGAATGGGCGTCTTGTCTTGCGCTTTGATCTGAAGAACAAAACTACAAATGCGGTTCAACTCGGCGCACTCGGCATCCCGATGATCTTCAACAACATGATCACCGGCCGTAATCTCAAGGAAGCGCACGAGAAGTGTTCCTTCTCCGATCCTTACATCGGTCAGGACGCGGGATACTTGCAGGTGACTCGTCTAAGTGGCCATGGACCCGCGCTGCTCGTCGTCCCGGATGGTGAAACGCCCTTCGAAGCCTACCAACTGCTCGCTGAACCAACGCGGCCAAGCCAAACATTCGAAGGTGCATTTGCGTGGATGGTCCACACGCAAGCGTACGCTGACGACGAATGGCGCGGTGTCGAGCAGTGGAACCCGCCGACGATGGTGACGATCGCTCCTGGCGCAACAAAACTTTACGCCGTCAAGTTTCTGTTGGCTGAGGAAATACGAAAGATTGAGACCACGCTCGCGGATAATGACCGCCCAGTAGCGATTGGCATTCCGGGTTATGTGCTGCCTATGGATATCGACGGGCGCCTCTTCTTGAAATACAAACGCAAAGTAACGCAGTTGACAGTTGATCCCGCCGGCGCCCTCGAAATCAAAGAGGACAAACCCGCTGCGCAATGGCGAGCGTTTCGCGTGCGAGGCAAAACGTGGGGGCGCGCGCGTCTCACGATCACCTACGACGATCGCTCGACACAGTCCATCAATTACTACGTAATCAAACCATCGGCTGAAGCAGTCGCCGATCTAGGTCACTTCCTTTTCACAAAGCAATGGTTCGACGATCAAAACGATCCGTTTCACCGCAGCCCTTCAGTCATGAGCTACGATCGCGAGACAAACAAGATCGTGACACAGGACAGTCGTGTGTGGATCGCGGGTCTGGGAGACGAAGGGGGTTCGGGCTCGTGGCTCGCTGCAGCCATGAAAGAGTTTGGCCTACCACGAAAGGAAGAGATTGCAAAATTTGAGCAGTTCATCGACAGAGTTTTGTGGGGCGGCCTGCAATACAAAGAAGGACCGAACAAACATGGCGTAAGGAAGAGCCTCTTTTACTACTCGCCGCAAGACGTTCCAAATTATAAATACGACACTTCACTGGATTGGACCACCTGGACGAGCTGGAAGAAAACGGATGCCGAGTCGATCGGGCGCGGCTACAACTATCCGCACGTGATCGCTGCCTACTGGTCGATGTATCGGCTCGCAAGAAATCACAGCGGCTTAGTTACAAACCATTCATGGGATTGGTACCTGGACCAGGCATACGAAACGGCGAAGTTCATGTTTGGCAGACAACCAAACGGCCGCCGTCGCATCGGCTATGTTGAGCTTGGGCTGATGGAAGGCGACATCATCGTCGCGGTTCTTGAAGATCTAAAACGTGAAGCGTGGAAAGAAAAAGCGGGCATCCTCGAAAGTCTGATGAAGGAACGCGCAGACCGCTGGAAGCAGGAACCGTATCCGTTTGGCAGCGAGATGGCGTGGGATTCGACCGGCCAGGAAGAAGTCTATGCATGGTGTAAGTATTTTGGTTACGACGACAAAGCTCTCGTTTCACTAAACTCGATTCTTGGCTACATGCCGACCCTGCCTCACTGGGGTTACAACGGCAATGCGCGCCGCTATTGGGATTTTCTTTACGGCGGCAAGATCAGGCGAATCGAACGACAGTTGCACCACTACGGCTCGGGATTGAATGCTATTCCGGTGCTCTCGCAGTTCCGCGAGCATCCTGAAGACGATTATCTATTGCGCGTCGGATATGGCGGCACAATGGGTGCGCTCTCAAACATCGATCAGGAAGGATTTGCATCAGTTGCGTTTCACTCGTTTCCATCGACCCTGAAGTGGGATCCTTACACAGGCGACTATGGACCAAACTTCTTTGGTCATGCTTTCAATGCGGCAACTTATGTAATCAAACATCCTGAATTTGGGTGGCAGTCGTTTGGCGGAAATGTGAGCGTGAATGGGAGTTGGGTGAACGTTAAGCCGCTCGATTCGCTTCGCAAGCGCGTTTATATCGCGCCGCTTGGATTGTGGTTGACGTTGGATGCAGGAACATTTGAACAAGTGGGAATTAACACACGGACGAATGTCGTGCGTGTGAGTCTCTCGCCGGCGAATGGATTCACTCCGAATGCTCGACTGCGGGTGCAGCAGCCGGCGAAGGTCACAGGAGTGTTTGCTCCGCGACGGAAATTTGTTAACCAGCGGGATGCGTTTACGATTCCGCTGCGATCCTCGGTCACTTCGATAGAACTTGCCACAGATTAACGCCGATCTATGAACGGATTTCTTTCAGCACGACTTGTCAATCAAAAGCTGTCGTCACCAGGGCTAAGGAAAGCTGTTGACGTAGTACGTTGGTTTGGCGCGGTTCAGGCGCAGGACTTTGGTGCGGCCAAGTGGGCGCTTGCCCTCAGAATGCGCAAAGCGAGCGATGCCGCGATCGAGGAGGCCTTTAATAAAGGAGAGATTGTTCGCACGCATGTTATGCGGCCCACGTGGCACTTCGTCGCGCCTGAAGATATTCGTTGGTTACT
>DASTVU010000524.1:0-3081 GCA_035758935.1 Pyrinomonadaceae bacterium
AACTTCAGTGGCGCGAATCGTTATCGCATGATGAAGGAATACTGGCCCTCGGATTATGCGCGTTTGAAGACATATGTTGCCGCCGGTCGGTGGTTTCCCGCAGGGTCGTCGGTGGAAGAAGGCGACGTGAATGTGCCGTCGGCTGAGTCGATCTTTAGGCAGATACTCTACGGCAATCGATTTTTTCAACGAGAGTTTGGCAAGACGAGTGCGGAGTACATGTTGCCCGACTGTTTCGGGTTTCCAGCGTCTTTGCCAAGCATTCTCGCGCATGCCGGCTTGAAGGGATTCTCAACACAAAAACTCACCTGGAATTCCGCGGCTAATGTAGGTGGCCGAGGCTCGATCGAAGAAACGCCGCGTGGAATTCCGTGGAATGTCGGTTGGTGGCAGGGACCTGACGGTCGCGGCATCGTTGCCGCACTGAATCCCGGGAGTTATGGCGGTCAGGTCAGGGAAGACATAAGCAAGAGTCCTCCTGCGTTTCTAAATGCCGGAAGCAATTTGGTGGACTGGCCGCGCCGTGTAGATCGCAACGGAAAAGCCAGCGGGTTATTTACTGACTACCACTATTACGGCACCGGCGACACGGGCGGCGCTCCCCGCGAAGATTCCGTGCGCATGATGGAGGCGATCGTGACGAGAAACGCTTCGCTCGTGGGCGCACAAACGGCATTCGGCGATGGACCACTGAAGGTCATCTCATCCACAGCCGAGCAGATGTTTCTCAACATTCGCGCTGAGCACATCAAGAAACTGCCGCGTTACGAAGGCGACCTGTTGTTGACCGATCACTCCGCCGGTTCGATCACTTCGCAGGCTTATCAAAAACGCTGGAATCGTAAAAACGAACTGCTTGCCGACGCGGCTGAGAAGGCCTCGATCGGTGCGATGTGGCTGGGCAGTCGCGTGTATCCGCAGGAACGGTTGAACAACGCGTGGACGCTCGTAATGGGTGGCCAGTTTCACGACATTCTGCCGGGGACGGCAACGCCAAAAGCGTTTCAGTTTTCGTGGAACGACGATGTGATCGCGATGAACCAGTTTGCAGGTGTCCTCACTGATGCGACAGAGGCAATCTCCGCTGCGTTGAATACGCAGACTAAAGGACACGCGATTGTTGTCTACAACCCGTTGAATATCGATCGCGAAGACGTTGTCGAGGCGAGTGTTCCATTTATTGATCAAATACCCCCGTTAACGAGTCGCGTAGTTGGTCCAGATGGAAGCGTGGTTCCTTCGCAAGTTCTTCGGATAGATAACGACCGCGCCAAACTGTTGTTTCTTGCCAAGGCGCCTTCGGTGGGATATGCCGTCTATGACGTTCAGTGGATTCCATCTATTAAAAAAACCTCGACGCTTACGGTTTCTCAATCGATGCTCGAGAATGACAGATACCGGATCCGTCTTAATTCTGTCGGCGATGTCACGAGTATTTTTGATAAGCAACTAAACCGCGAACTACTGGAAGCTCCGATGCGTCTTGCGATCAAGACCGACACGCCGGCGCAGTGGCCCGCGTGGAATATGGATTGGAGCGATCAGCAGAAGCCTCCGCGTGGTTACGTGAGCGGCGCGGCGCAGATTCGCGTAGTTGAAAATGGTCCCGTGCGCGTGGCGATCGAAGTCGTGCGCGAAACCGAAGGTTCGAAGTTTCAACAAACAGTGCGGCTATCAGCAGGCGACGCCGGTAATCGAGTCGAGTTTAGTAACGTCATCGATTGGCACACCAGCAATGCGAATCTGAAGGCGACGTTCCCTCTCACTGCTGCAAACCCAAACGCCACCTACAACTGGGATATCGGCACGATCGAGCGCGGCAATAACGACGAGCGAAAGTTTGAAGTGCCGTCGCACCAGTGGTTCGATCTCACGGACCGCAGCGGCACATTTGGTGTCACGATTCTCTCCGACTGCAAATACGGTTCTGATAAGCCTGACGATAAGACGCTCCGATTGACGTTGTTGCGTACGCCGGGAATTGCGCCACGCGCCGGTTATGCAGATCAATCGTCGCAGGATTGGGGGCGTCACGAGATTGTTTATGGACTCGCGTCACATGCGGGTGACTGGCGTCGCGCACAAACTGACTGGCACGCACAACGTCTGAATCAACCGCTGATCGCGTTTGAGAGCTCGAAACATCCGGGACGATTAGGAAAGGATTTTTCGATCTTGCGCGTGAGCGATAGTCGTGTGCGCGTGCTCGCGCTCAAGAGGGCTGAAGAAGATCCCGATGAAGTGATCGTAAGGATCGTCGAACTGAATGGTAAGCCGGCGCAGGATGTGCGAATCGGGTTTCCTTGGTTTGTGAGCGCCGCACGCGAAGTCAATGCGCAGGAATTACCGGTCGGTAAGGCGGCCGTTCACAGAGGTGAATTAGTAACGACGCTGGGACGTTTCCAACCGCGCACGTTCGCAGTGAAGCTCGCCAAACCTGCCGTATCGCTCTTTCAGCCGCAAACGCAGCCAATTACATTGCCGTACGATCTCGCTGTCGCTAATCGCGATGGTGAAAGGTTGAGAGGAGGCATCGACGGTGAAGGATACGCATTACCCGCCGAAATGATACCGCAGATAATTTCTTACGGAGGCGCGGCCTTTTTCCTTGGTCCAACACACAGAGCGAATGCCCTCGTGGCGCGCGGACAAACTCTTCCAGTGCCGCCCGGGATGAGCCGTCTCTACGTGCTTGCAGCATCGGCTAACGGCGATCAGAACGTTGCATTTCGTGTTGGCAACATATCAGCGAACGTAACGATTCAGGATTGGAGCGGCTTCATCGGTCAGTGGGACGATCGACAGTGGAGGCCGAGCACAGTGCAACTCAAACCTCGAACGCCGCCGCCTGACATTCCACCTGACATCGCAGCCCTCCTGCAAAGATCGCGAACGAGATCGGATCCGTATGGCGAAGTGGCCGGCATCACCCCTGGTTTCATCAAGCGTGCGCCCGTGGCGTGGTTTGCATCGCATCGCCATACGCCCGATGGTAAGAATGAGGCTTATGCGTATTCATATTTGTTTGCTTACACGATCGAAGTGCCGGCCGGTGCGAAGACGCTGACGCTTCCAAACAAC
>DASTVU010000525.1:0-8209 GCA_035758935.1 Pyrinomonadaceae bacterium
CGATCCCAACGGCTCCAACACGCCGAGAACGAGATACGGTCTGCCGTCAATCCGAATTTCCTGGCCGATGGCCCTGTCCGCTGGCGCATCATTGAACAGGTTCTTCAACATGTCAGGACCGATAACGCAGATCTCACGACCAGACGCCCCCTCGCTTTCGGTCCAGATACGCCCGACATTGATCGACACACCATCGATATCAAACATCGTGATTGGGTCGACACCGCGTATCCGTACGTTCTCTGCTTTCTGATCGTTGTACTTGACGGTTTCAACTGCATTTGCAGCGATGCCGACGCGCCAGCATGCCGTACACGTCCGCGCAATCGCTTCCGCATCTTCGTGTGTAACGTCTTTGCGGCGATTGGACTTTATGAACTCTTCACGCGATTTGATGATCTGCGGATTCTTCGAAATCGTGAACACAGTCGAGCCCTGTGAAGAAAAAGTTTGCGCGACTGTTTGATCGAGACCCTTGATGATCGTGACAACGGCAATGACAGCAGTCACGCCGACGATGATACCCATCAAAGTCAACGCTGTACGCAGTTTGTTAGCTCGGAGACTAGCGGTGGCGACGCGAAACGCTTCCCAGATCGCCGCTAGACGAAAGAGAGAGGGTGATTGTTGGCCACGAAGAAGCACAAAACCAGAACCTTTAGTACTTTGTTCTTTGAGCTTTGTACTTTGCCGTCGGGCGCAAATCAAAGAACAAAGCACAAAGTACTGAGCACAAAGTTCCTCTACCTAATCCGTTCGTCTTTCTCGATCAGGCCGTCGCGAATCGACACGACGCGGTGAGCACGCGCGGCAATGTCGTGCTCGTGCGTGACGACGATAATAGTGTTGCCTTCTGAGTGCAGGCGTTCGAAGAGATCCATGATCTCCATACTGGTGTGCGAGTCGAGTGCGCCTGTCGGTTCGTCAGCGAGAAGAATTGACGGATGGTTCACAAGTGCGCGAGCAATTGCGACGCGTTGACGTTGACCGCCTGAGAGCTCGTTCGGCTTGTGCGTCATGCGTTCTGCCAAATCGACCGAGAGGAGCGCCTTCTTCGCCATTTCATGGCGCTGCGAGGCGCCGATGCCGCCGTAAATCAACGGCAGCTCGACATTGTGAAGCGCAGTGGCGCGAGCGAGTAGATTGAACGTTTGAAAAACGAAACCTACTTCCTGATTGCGAATACGAGCAAGCTCGTCGTCGTCCATCTCAGAGACATTCTTGCCGTTTAGCCAGTATTCACCCTGAGTTGCAGTATCGAGACAGCCGATCAAATTCATCAGTGTCGACTTGCCGGACCCGGACGGACCAATGATCGCGATGTACTCGCCGCGGGGAATGTCAAACGAGACGCCGTGCAGCGCGTGCACTGACTCGGTTCCCATCTGGTAAGTCTTCCAGATGTTCCGCATCGAAATCAACATCCTCGGGTCGTGCCCGTTCACATCGATGCGCGGCGTGGTGACACTCTCCGGGGGAGTTAGCGTAAGTGTAGCGTCACTCATCTACGAGGCCTCGTTTCCTTTTGCGTCGCCCGGCTTCTTTGTTTGACGTTTGATGGTCATGCCGTCCTTCAACGTCTTCAAGACGCGACTGGGCCCACGCACAATCTCCATGTCTTGCTGAACACCACTAGTGACTTCGATATCGGCTTCACCGGTGATGCCCGTGGTCACTTCGATAAATCTGACTTTGTTACCCTCGACAATGTAAACACCCTTTTGGGCCTTCGGCTTCTCACCACCAGGCGATGCAGCCGGGACACTGCCCGATACAGTCGCTGACGGCGCAGCAGCCGGAGCCGCCGCTTTTTCAACGATTGCTTCAAGCGGAACGGCAAGAACGTTGTTCTTCGTGTTAGTGGTAATCGTGGTGGTCGAACTCATTCCCGGACGAAGCGCGGTCTGAACGTCTTCCGGCAAATCCCTTAGCTCCAGGGTGACCTTGAACTCTTTCGCTTCCTGAACGTTGACCCGGTTCGACAAGCCTCCTGTGGTGTCGGATTTCGAGACTGCCAGAGGATTCTTTTGGGTGACGACAGCTTTGATTTCCTTGTCCCCGAGAGCGTCGACCTTGACCTTGGCCTCCTGGCCCACCTGTACATTGTTGATTTCCGTCTCGTCAACGTTCACTTCAACGTTGATCTGAGACATGTCGGCAATGGTCATCAACGGTGTTGACGATAGAGCGGATACGGCGTACTCCCCAACGCGCGTCGGGATGTCGGCGATGACACCAGTCAGGGGCGACAACTGGGTTGCCTTGGAGCGTTGGCTCTGCTGACCACGCAGCATGGCCGATTGTTGGCTGGCCCGCATCTCCGACGACTTGATGCTGGTTTGGGCCTCCTTAACGGCAATGCGCTGCTGGTTTGCTCGCTCGGTGGCCTCTTTGACGGCAATGTTTTGCGCTTCAAGATTGGCCTTGGCTGTTTCGAGGGCGATTTTGGCGGTTTCAAAACGGTCGCGAGCAGTGTCGTATTCAAGTCTGGAAGCGACGCCAGACTCGATGAGCTCCGTGTATCGTTTGAGCTCGCGCTGCGCCGTGTTGAGCTCAACCTGAGCGCGGTCAACGCCGGTCTTCAAAGCCACAACCTGTTGCCTGGCAGCAGCGACCGAAGCCTCTGCGACGACGAGTGACTGCTGGGCCGAAGTCACCGCATTACGTGCGTTTTGCACATCGTTGATCGATGCCTGAGTGGCCGCCCACTGGGCCTCCTGACTTGACTGTAGCTGCGTGGGATCGAGACGGACCAGGGGCTTACCCTTGGTTACCATATCGCCCGGTTGTACGTAAATCTCCTCGATACGTCCGGCTACTTCACTGGTCAGTTTGATGTAGCGAATTGGTCGCACTTCGCCAGATGCGGTAACGGTCTGCTTCAGTTCTGGGCGTGTTTCAAGCTTGACCGTCACTACTTCGGGCTCTTCTTTGCGAGTTGCGATCACGCTGACGACGACGGCAATGGCGAGCACCGCTGCCACAATGGAGCCAATAACAATCTTCTTCTTCCGACTCAATGCCATTCTTTAAATTCCTCTTGAAATAGGGGCCTTTAATTCCGAAGTAGCTTCTACGTGGAAACTTATCAAACAGTTTCATCTTAGAGCAAACCGCTCCGAAGCCATACTTCAAACGCCAAACCCCGAGATTTATTAACACTTACCAGCCAAAAACCTCAAAACGATTTAGAACCCGTGTCACCGTCTTTTGTGCCTTGTCGGAGGTTACTAAGATGCGTTGGCGTGGCAATAGCGTTTCGCGCTAAAATGATTTGATTTTTTTCGTTATGATTACGTGCGACAGATGCAAAACTGAAAATCTCGACGGCTCGCAGTATTGCGACGAATGTGGCGCGCCTTTGAGACCAAATGGCCGTTCGAGTCCGGTCCAGCGCAGACCGGCCCACGGAAACAACGGCAATCATGCTCCGTCGCCGGAAGCGCCTGAGTTTGTCGCCGGTCGCGTCTCGGCCAACCTCAGTTTTTCAGCCTTACGAACCGCTGCTAAACCGCATGCCCGCCTTGTGATTGAAAAGGGCCGCTCAACCGGAAAGCAGTTCATGTTGAGCGATGTGGAGTCTCAGATCGGGCGCTGGGATGCCGATGGTGGTATCTTTCCGGATGTCGATCTGGATACAGATGATCCGGAAGCAAAGGTCTCGAGACGTCACGCACGAATCACCCTTAGCAACGGCCAGTATTTTGTTGAGGATCTCGGTTCGACCAACGGTACGTTTATCAATCGTGGCAAGCGATTACCCCCGGGACAGCGTCAGGCTCTCTGTGATGGCGACGAAATCATCGTTGGTAAGACATTTCTCCGCTTCCACATAATGAAGTAGTGCCTGCATTGTTTGTTTGCTCGTTGTGACCGCGTTCAATTTAGACTGGTATTCGTTAACAAATGTCTGAGTGTAGTTCATGTGGCGCACACGTATCGCCCGGTGAGCACTTCTGCGGCAATTGCGGCGCGCAATTAACTCCCAGTTCGGTCGAACTGCGGACTGTGTCTGCAACTCTCGGCGAGGAGGAAGACGTCTCTCCGCGTGAAGGCCGCGAATGGGCCACCACGCTGGAACCCAACGACGAGACACCAGTCATTCCCGAAGATTCGATCCACGAAACTTCTTCGTCCGACGGAGCGGCCGCGGCCGAGGTGCGCGAGCCATCCGGAAGCCTCGAAACGACTTATGTGGCGCCGGAAAGTGTTGAGTCGTCAGCGCCAATATCTTCCGCCTCGCTGGGTGGTTCGTTCACGGATAACGTCGAGCTTCCGGGAACGTCAACACCGAGAGAGGGCACGACGGGCGGGCATCGTCCAACTGTAAAGCAGCTTGCGACGAACACAGTATTGAATGGTCGTTATGAGATCGTTCGTCGCATCGGTGGCGGCGGCATGGGCGCGGTCTATCTCGCGAAGGATCGCAACCTCGGCGACGCGCCGCGCGCGGTCAAAGAAATGGTCGAATCGCACCTCGATCCGGCGCAGCACGAAAAAGCCATTGGCGACTTCAAACGCGAGTCGTTGCTGTTGACGTCGCTGGAACATCCATGCATCCCAACGATCTACGACTACTTTTACGACGAGGCTTTGAGTCGCTTCTATCTCGTCATGAAGTACATCTCCGGCGGTGATCTCGCGTCGAGAATGCGTGCGGCTGTCGGCGGCCGGATAGACGAAAAGACTGTTACCGATTGGGGCATGCAAGTCGCCGACGTGCTCGACTATTTGCACTCGCGACCGAAACCAATCATCTACCGCGATCTCAAACCGGCGAATTTAATGATCGACGGCAACACGGGTCGCGTGATGCTGATCGACTTCGGCATTGCGCGCTGGGTGACGCAGCAGGAGAAGGGCGTCACTGCAGTTGGAACGATGGGCTACGCGCCGCCCGAACTTTTCAGCGGCCGAGTGCAGCCTGCGTCGGATGTCTACAGTCTTGGCGCAACGATGTTTCATCTGTTGACCGGTTCGGATCCACAGGATAATCCGCTTTTAATCTTTGACTTCTCGAAGAACCCGAGACCGCGTCAGATCGCGCCGTCCATCTCGAGTGAGATGGAACACATCCTGATGCGCACGGTGGAGTACAAGCCTGAGGATCGTTACCGAACCGCTGGCGAGTTGCGCAACGAGCTTGCGAATCATCTCGAGAAATTGATGTCGGGAAGAGTGAGTTACGGCATGCCCGCCCCGGCACTGGGCAACGAGACGGTCCAGGTGCAGACAGTCTACTGTGGCTTCTGCGGCGGACGCATTGCTGCCGACGACGTATTCTGCGCTCACTGTGGCGCGCGACAACCGCTCGCAGGTGTCGGTTCGAGTGCGATGCTGCATGCCGTGAGGCCGACAGCAAAACTTGTAGTTGCCGGAACCACTGAGCTCGACGCCTCGTTCATTCTCCAGAAAGATAGCAACTTGCTGGGTCGCACTGATCCGCATTCAAACATCTTTCCTGAGATCGATCTTTCGCGCTTCGATCCGGAGACTAAGGTTTCTCGACGCCACGCACGCATCTGGCTCGAAGGAGAAACTTTTCTCGTCGAAGATCTCGGCTCGGTGAATGGCACCGTTATCAACGATTCGGTGCGGCTTGCGCCCCGGCAACCACGCGTGCTCGACAGTGGAGATAAGCTGCGCGTGGGCGAAACGACACTACATTTTCTTGTTGGCTGATTGTGCTTGTGCTTTATGCTTGGTACTTTGATCTTAGTACTTAGAATTCAGAAACAAAGCACCAAATTACCAAGTACAAAGTTCTAAAGATGACTGTTGCCCAAGGTTTGCCGCACTCCCAGGCAAGAAGCCGCGCCGCCAGACAAGGTGGCCAACGCCTCAGAGCCCCGTTCCCTCTCCGTTGCGGCGCACTGCTAATCGACTACATCGCGCTCGTTTCCCTGGTTGTGCTAGGCACCCTCGTCGCTCGTATGCTTGGTGGCGGCGGACGCGCGGCGGGTAGTTCTGCCGAAACTGCAGGACTCATGCTTGCCATTCTCATGGCCCTTTTGAATCTGGCCGTGCTACCGGCTTTCACCGGATTGACACTCGGTAAGTGGGCGACCGGCTTGCGTATCGAGCGAAACGATGGTGGAAAGATCGGTATCGGACGCGCGTTGTTGCGTCACTTCGTCGGTTATCCGCTCTCTTTCGCTCTATTCGGAATCGGTTTTTTAATCGCGGCAGTGTCCGTGCATGGCAGAGGTTTGCACGATATCATAGCCGGCACTGTTGTCGTTCGTGAGGGTTCGATCTAGTTGATGCCACCGCTGCGCCGCCTAAAACTTCGTTAAAAATGTCAGAGCTAATAGTTAAATATCCCGACCGCACGCCCGACCATTTTCCACTCGGCCGGCTCCGTATAACTATCGGCCGTTCCGCTCGGAACGATCTCTGTATTCCGGATCCGTTCGCGTCTCGCGTTCACGCGGAAGTGCGTCGCGAGGGTGATGAGTACGTGCTTCAGGATCTCGGGTCCGCAAATGGCACGCTCTACAACGGCGCCACTGTCGAAGGCGTGGTCCATCTGACCGCTGGTGGTCGCATTCAAATCGGTGAAACGGAAATTGTCTTTGACGATGGCACGTTCAACTCCGGTATGGGCGCGACGATGATCACCGACAACTCTTCCGAGGCGCTTCCGGAAGCGACGATTGCTCTAGCCTCCGGCGACAGGACGACTTCCGGTCTGCTCGAAGCGATCGAGGGCGCACGCACGCAACCGGAGGAGATCGCTTCGTCAGTAACCACCGTAACGCCGAAAGCGAAGCAGGGCGACTTGCTCGCGCTTATCAGCAAGGTGGGAATCACCCTACTCGCCTCGGGGACGTTGAATGAAACTCTCGAACAGATTGTTTCGCTCGTGTTCGAAGCGGTCCCTGCGGATCGCTGTCTCATCATGATGCGCGACGAGGGCAGTGAAGATTTGCGAGTAGCTGTCGCGCGACTGCGAGATCGAGTCGGTGAAGTGGGCGAGATTCGTGTGAGTCGCAACGTGCTCGACGAAGTCGTGATTCGTGGCAAGTCAGTGCTGACGTCAGACGCACAACACGATCCGCGTTTTGCGAGCGGCACGATGGTGCTGCAGGGCGTGAGATCCGTGTTGGCAGTTCCACTCGGTGTTTCGGATAAAGTGTTTGGAATCATCTACGCCGACTCACCGATCGCCGAAGGTCGATTCACGGAAGATCACCTCAAGGTTTTGACGACGCTCGCGTCGGTGGCGGCAATCCGTGTTGAGAATGCGCGGCTTACCGAAGCGCGAATGGAACGCGAGCGTTTTGAGCGCGAACTCGCTCTGGCGAGCGAGATCCAGCAACGTTTCCAGCCGACTGCGCCTCCGCACGTCAGTGGTTACGAACTGCAGGGAATCAGTTTTCCGTGTTACGAGATCGGCGGCGATTACTACGACTTTATTGAGCGTGAAGATGGCCGCCTGGTTATCGCGCTTGGCGACGTTTCGGGTAAGGGAACTGCCGCGGCGCTTTTGATGTCGTCGCTGCACGCTGCGATTCACGCGCAGTCAGCGTCGCACGATTCTCTGGTCGCGACGATCTCGGCAGTTAATCGATATCTTGCCGACAACATTCCCGCGAATCGTTTTGTGACTCTGTTTTATGCGGAGCTCGATCCCGATTCGGGAGCGCTTGCATTTCTGAACGCGGGACACAATCCACCACTGATTGTTCATTCGGCCGGTACTGTCGAACAACTCGCGTCAGGCGGTCTGCCGCTCGGGATCAAACCGGATGCGGAGTATCGCGAAGGACGTACTCAACTACAGCCCGGAGATGTGCTCGTTATCTATTCTGACGGCGTCACTGAGGCGGTGAGTCCTACTGGGGAAGAGTTTGGCGCGACGCGTTTGTACGAGGTTGTCTCACGAAACATCGAGGCGTCTGCCGCGGGGATACGCGACCGTATTGAGTCGTCGTTGACGAAGTTTGCGCAGGGAACCAGCGCCGCGGACGACATCACGCTGGTGATCGTTAAGAGACAATTGTAACCACAGATTACACAGATTAATTAGCCAATCTGTGTAATCTGTGGATTGCCTTCCCTCGCCATGGATCCAGATACTGACATCGGCGGTCCGCTTCACAAGTTCCCGGTCACGAACCACTCCGCCATCGCCAATGCACGTAGCCTCGATCCAGTTGCCCGGCAGCGTGCCTTAGAGACCATTCTCACCAGCTATTGGAAGCCT
>DASTVU010000526.1:0-5274 GCA_035758935.1 Pyrinomonadaceae bacterium
GGCGCGATGGATGTCGAGTTACAACCGGGAAATCCAAACGTCGTTTACGCATGGATGTCGCGTCTGGAACGTAAGCCATGGACCATCATCAGCGGCGCTCGCGAAGGCGGCTTCTACAAGAGCACTGACGGCGGCGAACACTTTTCGAAGATTTCGAATGGTCTCCCCAGTGAATTGCTCGGCAAAGGCAATCTCGCCGTCACGAACGCAAATCCAAATCGAATCTATGCACTCGTCGAAGCAAAACCCGGCGGCGGTTTTTATCGTTCCGAAGACGCAGGCCAAACGTGGACGCTCATCAATCCGCAGGGCTCGCTGATTCAACGTCCGTTTTACTACACGACGCTCGGCGCCGATCCATCGAATGCTGATGTGGTCTACGCGGGCGCCGAAGGCTTCTTCAAATCAACTGACGCCGGCAAAACGTTCACTTCACTTCGCACACCGCACGGCGACAATCACGACATCTGGATCAATCCCAAAGACAGCCAGATCATGATCCAGGCAAACGACGGCGGCGCAAACGTTTCGACTGATGGCGGTCGGACGTGGTCGTCGCAAATGAATCAGCCGACGTCGGAGATCTACGGCATCTGGGTCGACAATCAGTTTCCTTACAAACTCTACGGTGCGCAGCAAGACAACACGACACTCATCATTTCCAGCCAGGCTGAACCATTCTCCACAACAGATTGGCGCACTGGTCCAGGTTGTGAAACTGGTCCAATCATGCCGCATCCTTCGAATCCCGACATCGTCTACGGTTCGTGTAAGGGACAGTACGGCGTGATGAATCTCAAGACCGGTCAGGAAAAGAGTTACTGGATCGGAGGTCAATCACTTTACGGAAATCCGGCGAGCGATCTCATCTACCGTATGCAGCGTGTGTCGCCGATGGCAACGTCGCCGCACGATCCGGAAGTGCTTTACTACGGAACACAATACGTGCACCGTACGCGTGATAAAGGTGTCACGTGGGAACGGATCTCACCCGATCTGACAGCGCATCCTGACTGTTGCCAGGGCGTCAGCGGTGAACCAATTACACGCGACGTCACGGGGGAAGAGTTTTACAGCACGCTGTATGCGATCACTGAGTCGCCACTCGAAAAGGGTGTGATCTGGACGGGATCGAATGATGGTCCTTTTTATGTCACGCGCGACAACGGCAAGAAGTGGACGAACGTCACGCCGAAAGATCTACCGGCCGGCGGCCGCGTGCAGTACGTCGAGGCATCGCCACATCGCAAAGGCTCAGCTTATTTTGCGGTTTATCGCTGGCTACTCGGTGACTACCAGCCTTACATCTACCGCACAGACGACTACGGCAACACCTGGACCAGATTGACTGACGGGAAGAATGGTATTCCTGCCGATTGGCCCACGCGCGTCGTGCGCGAGGATCCGGATCGTGCAGGATTGCTTTATGCCGGAACAGAGTTTGGCATGTTTGTCTCCTTTAACAACGGGGCGCACTGGCAACCGTTTCAGTTGAACCTGCCAAACGTGCCTGTTTCCGACATCAAGGTGCATCACAAGGATCTCGTCGTCTCAACGCAGGGACGAGCGATCTGGATTCTCGACAACTTGACGCCGTTGCATCAGCTCTCGTCGCAAGTTAAAGCTTCTGATGTCACGCTCTTCAAACCGCGCGACGGATATCGCACGCGAGTTGGCCCAACTGTTCTTGGGCCAGTTATCGATTACTACCTCCCGGCGGCGCCCACTCATGCGGTCGTGATCGAGATCCTGGACACAAAAGGCGCGGTGCTTAATTCCTACAACAGCGAAACTCCAGTCTTGCGTCCAGCTCGTGGAGGCGGCGGTGCAAACATGCCGGGCGTTGGCACTGCTGGACCAGAGTCCCAACCCGATCCTGATGCAGCGCCGACACGACGTTTCTTACCGTCACCGAGAGTCACAAAAACGGCGGGCATCAATCGTTTTGCATGGGACGTGCGCAACCAGTCTGGCGTGACGCTTCCGCCGGGCCAATATCAGGTCCGACTAAAAACAGGCAACACGAAGCTGACGCAACCCTTTAACGTGGCTATAGATCCAAGAGTCGCGGCCGATGGCGTGACGGTGTCAGACTTGCAGGAGCAGTTTGAGCACAACATGCGTATGCGGGAGCTGGTGAGTAGCGTTAATCAGCTCGCGACTAAAGTCAGGGAAGCAATTGGGAAATCACCCAACGACCCGCGACTAATTGCGCTCACGGGGAAACTTTTGACCGAACCGGTGCGTTATGGCAAACCGGGACTTCAGGCGCACATCACCTATCTCGCGAGCATGACCTCGAATGTGGACCAAAAGATCGGGCGCGACGCTGTTGAGCGCTATCAGGTGTTAAAGAAAGAACTCGATACCCTGCGCGCCGAAGCGGACCGCATATTTGGAACAAATTCATCGACAGTTACCGACGCCCCGGAGTAATCTTTATTGGGCTGGCCCATGCTGGCCGCCCGTCGTTGCTAAAGCAGGCGATCAGGTTCGCCCTTAGAACCCCCCGACGATGAAACGCAGAACGTTCCTTCAGATGTCGATTCCCCTTGCGGCAGCTACGCTAGCGCTGCCTGCCTGCAAGCGAATCGAAGGTTCCGTAGAAAAGCCGCTGTTACCGTTGGTCCTTCGTGGTGGACGCTCGTTCATCGACGGTCAATGGCGAACTGTCGACATCGGCGTCGATGAAGCCGGTAAACTTCGTATCGGCATCGACCTTCGCAGCGTTGAGACATTGAACGTCACCGGTCGCGTAATCTCACCCGGATTTATCGACATTCTGGCCGACAACTCAACCTCACCTGAAACCACGTATCAGATCTTCGAGAAGTACAAAGTTTCAGACGGTGTCACCACTGCGTTGCAAATGCACGGTGGCAGTCCTGATTGCGGCGCTTATTATCGTCATTTTTCAAACCGTCCCCATTTGATCAACTACGGCGTCTCAACTTTCGTGATGGCGATTCGCGCACGATCGGGCGCCAGGCGACAGATTGAGAAAAACCTTGAAGAGGGAGCGCTCGGCGTTTCACACAGTCTCGAGTATCAACCTGCGCCTTACGCGGAGATGTTGGAGTACGCGAAGCTCGCAAAGAAATACGAGCGACCAATGTTTCTGCACCTCCGGTATTCGTCGAGTGAAAAAGAACTGGATGGCGTTGACGAAGCGATTCGTCTCGCGCGCGACAGCGGCGCACGTGTTCACATCGATCATCTTCACTCGACTGGTGGCACGTTCCACATGGAGCAGGCGCTCGAGAAGATTCGGACCGCAAACGCGCAGGGACTAAAAATCACAACTTGCGTCTACCCCTATTCGTTTTGGGCCACGTATCTCTCCAACAATCGCTTCGGTCCTGGCTGGCAGCAGCGTTACGGACTCTCTTATGAAGATCTGCGGCTTGTCGGCAGCACTGAGCGACTGAACGCGCGCAGCTTTGCACACTATCGCAAGACCTCTGCGCTCGCCGCTGTTCCTGAGGGAACGATGCCGCTCAATCAGACAGTGGACCTCGCGCTCAAAGAAGACTTCTGCATGATCGCTTCTGATGGTGGTATCCAATTTGAGCCGCGTGCCAACTCTCATCCGCGCGGTGCTGGTTGCTTCGCCACTGCGATCCGACACGGACTAGACATCGGTCTACCGCTCGAAAAGATTCTCGCCAAGATAACTTCGTTACCGCGCAGTGTGGTTTCGCCGGCACTGAAAGATCGTGGCGTGCTTGAAGACGGCGCCATCGCAGATCTAACCGTCTTCGATCCCGCCACCATTCGCGGCAACGCGACAATCGAGAACCCAAACCAGTTTTCGTCAGGAATCGACCTCGTGATCCTCAACGGCAAGATCGCTTACAAGGACGGCAAGCTCATCGCCAAAAACGGCGTCGCGATCAAGGCTTCCTTATAACAACTTCCCTAACGCGTACGGCAGCATTTTTCGCCACCAGGGCCAGTCGTGGTCCACGTCGGGCCCCCAAAGGTCCAACGTGTGAGGTATGCCTTTGGCTTTGAGAATGTCTGACAACGCGCGACTGCGTTCCGGTGCTTCGTAGTTTCCCTGCCCCGTCATGATCAGGATCGCGTCGGCCTTTTGGAGTAATGGGAGGAAGTAGTCGTCGTTCAGGTTTGAAAGATAGTCGACGGGATTATTGAAATAGACGTTGTCGTCGAAAAAGTCCTTCAGATAAGCGCGCACGTCATAGCTGCCGCTCATGGCGATAACACCACGAACCAGATCGGGATGTTTGAAGTAAGCATTTGCCGAGAGAAACGCACCTAAACTCGCGCCCGTAGTTAGCGGGCGGTTCTCGCCGTCGCCGCAATCCTTGCGAATCAGCGGCAACACTTCGTCGGTGATGTATCGATCATAGCGTGTGAGCAACTCCGCTTTCAGATTCGGCGGCATCTTGTCGTTCAAGAGACTGTAGCGATTGACACTGTTGATGGAATACGCGCGCAGCTTGCCGGCCTCGATAAACGACTTGATTGCGTCGACGAGATAGAAGCGTTCATATTCGAGATAATCGGCGGCAGCCGTGGGAAACATGAGCAGCGGCGGACCGGCATGCCCGTACGAGACGAGCGGCATTTCAGTGTTCAGGTTTGGGCTGTACCAGGCAGTTGTACGACGTTCCATCAGGGGACCTTTCTCAAGGGGAATCAGGGCTGGAGATATTCTCGCAGATTATTGCGAATCGCAAGTTTGGAGCGCAACTGGCTAACGTTTTGGGCCAAATCGCTCATAGTTCAAGGTGAAACAAAATTCCGTCCGGGCAATGGATGTCAACAGTTCTGCCACGACTCAGGCCAATGGGTAGGTCACTTTTACCTGACCAACTTCCTTTGCCCCGCCAACAAGATTTACAGTCTGCCGATAAACGTCCTCGCGACACCGATCTCCACGAAACTGTTCTTCTTAACGTTGCAGCATGAGTTGGTGAACAACGGAACTGATGTGAAGATCACAGTCTTTGCCTGGAATGCCAATGGCGGTCCGGCGGCCGGCGTTGTCTTTAACTGGCGTTGTCGCGTTGAACTTCCAATCATTATTTTGTGAGAGTTTCGCCTTGTGGACGGTGTGTGCGGGCGGTTGACGCTCCCGAACCCTTCTGCTATAAAAACGCTTCGCGCCCTGCCATAGTTTCTTCGAGACTATGTGAGGGCGCTTATTCCGCAGTAGCTCAATGGCAGAGCATTCGGCTGTTAACCGAAGGGTTGTAGGTTCGAGTCCTACCTGCGGAGCCAGATAGGACGAAGGTCGCTGGAATCGGC
>DASTVU010000527.1:0-10872 GCA_035758935.1 Pyrinomonadaceae bacterium
TACGGCAACAAAGTTCGATTCGTGGTGCGCGATTTTCCATTGAACCAACATGAAAACGCGCACAAAGCAGCAGAAGCTGCTAACGCAGCCAACGCCCAGGGAAAATACTTTGAATACATCACCGTGCTTTTCAAGAACCAAAAAGCACTCGACGTGCCGTCGTTGAAGAAGTATGCGAGCGATTTGGGATTGGACCGAACTCGGTTTGATGCGGCTTTGGACCGTGGCACGTATGCGTCCGAAGTGAGGAAAGATATTACAGACGGCGAGCTGTATGGAGTGGGACGCACTCCCACCATATTCGTCAACGGAGTACAACTCAGAGTTCTGAGTGCTGACGGATTGCGCTCAGCGATTGATCGAGCAGCCGGTAGTTCCGTAAAGACAGTCTCTTCCCAATAGACGAATGTTTGGCCCAAATAGAAGCCTGTTACGTATACGTGATACTTCCGTTGCTTACGCGACAAACACTCGAACTACATAGATAACGCGGCGTAGAATATCCGCCACCTTCTCCAGGCCCGCCCCCCGACGTCAATAGGTGATTCCGACAATGGTGGTCTCGCTAAAACCGGAGCGACTAAAACGTTATAAAGACGTCGCAATGCTGCTGATCAAATACGGCCGCTCGGACCTGATCAGCGTTGCGGGTTTGGAAGGCAGTGTTCTGCCCGATGAAATTGCCGCAGAGTCAGAGATTGCTCCAGCAGAAGATCTCGCCAAAGATCTCGAGAAGCTTGGCCCAACATTTATTAAACTGGGTCAGTTACTGTCGACTCGAGCCGACCTGTTACCCGGCCCATACCTTGATGCCCTCGCACGCTTGCAGGATCATATCGAACCGTTTCCGTATGAGGACGTGGAGCGAATAGTTTCGGGCGAACTGGGAGTCAGAATCTCTAAGGCTTTCGCCGAGTTTGATCCTACACCACTCGCGGCAGCCTCGTTGTCCCAGGTGCATCGTGCTTACATGCGCGACGGCCGCGATGTTGTGGTAAAGGTGCAACGACCTGACATTCGAGATCTCATCGTTGGCGATCTCGAGGCACTAGGCGAGATCGCACATTTTCTCGATCAGCATACCGAACTCGGCAGGCGCTACGAGTTCGACAACATGCTCGTCAATTTGCGCAAGAGTTTGCTGCGCGAACTTGATTTCACAATCGAGGCCCACAATCTCCACACCATCAGACGAAATCTCGCGGAGTTTGAAGACATCGTCGTTCCCGAACCAATCGACGACTTCACCACCACCCGCGTCCTCACGATGGAATTCATTGCGGGAAAGAAGATCACAGCGCTCAATCCGTTGCGTTTGATGGAGATTGACAGAGGCTCACTGGCAGATGAGTTGTTCAGTGCGTATCTAAAACAATTCCTTGTGGACGGAATATTCCATGCGGATCCGCATCCGGGAAATGTTTTTCTCACTGACGACGATCGCGTCGCGTTGCTGGACCTGGGAATGGTCGGTCGCGTAACACAATCATTTCAGGACAATCTCTTGCGACTGCTGCTTGCGATCAGCGAGGGACGAGGCGAGATGGCTGCCGAAGCTGCTATACGAATGGGTGAAGAGAAGGAAGGCTTCGATCGCCCATCGTTTGTAAGAAGAATCACTGACCTCGTTAATGATGATTCTGATGCCGTCTTGAGCCGCATGAATGCCGGCAGAGTAACGCTTGACATAACCAAAATTTCTGCCGATTGCTGGTTCCGTTTGCCTGCGGAATTCACCATGATTGCCAAGGCTTTGCTGAACCTGGACCGCGTCGTTTATGCGCTCGATCCGAATTTCGATCCAAATATCATCATTCGCGAACGCGCAAACGAGATCCTGCAGCGCAACATCCTGAAGAGTGTTGCCCCAAACAATCTTTTATCGGGTGTAGTAGATCTAAAAGAGTTTGTCGAAAGACTGCCACCGAGAGTAAACAGGATTCTCGACGCGGCTGGAAATAACGAACTTCGTTTCAAGGTCGATGCGATTGACGAGAAAGTTGTTTTGGAGGGACTTCAGAAGGTCGCCAATCGAATTACACTCGGCCTCGTCGTGGCTGCATTGATCGTGGGCGCCGCGATGCTGATGCGAGTTGAGACGTCGTTTCGGATCTTTGGTTATCCGGGACTGGCGATGATTTTCTTTCTGATGGCTGCTGCGGCTGGGCTGGGACTCGTTTTCAGTATTCTCTTCTACGACGAGAAACGACGTCCTAAGCACTAGATGTGACGTTCTTCGGTTGTGGCGATTAACTCTTCCAGCGTCGCTAGTTTCTCTTCAGTCAACGAATCGAAACACATCCCGAATCCAACTCCTGGCTGATACGACGCGACGCGACCACTCAGAGATAGCCACTCGCCGGAAGGAAGCATTATTTGCAGATTGACTGGTTCGTTCAATTCGACCCTTCCGAAGGTATTTACGAAGCAACCACCCAGACTGGCGTCATCTACCCGAGCTTCGTGGGTACGCGACATACTTTCCCACTTTGCCTCAAGAAGAAGCAGCTTCCGCTTGTTACTCCGACGCTCCTCCGTCATGACACCCCTCTCCGTCAGCAACTCACGCGCCAAAAAGGTCGAGCCATTCTAAACGATGCTAAGCACCAGTGACTATGAAGACTTATTCGCGAGGGAACAGGCTAGCCTTAGGCGGACTCGCAGGAGCGTATTTCGCAAGTAATCGATATCCCAGCAGGAAGAGCAAAATAAATCCGAACGTGAGTGGCAGGCGTGTGTCGGATTTTACCAACATCCAGAAGTGAACCACTCCAGCAATCGCGGAAAGATAAACAACACGGTGCAGAGTCGCCCATCGTTTTCCTCCCAGCCGCTTGACCATTTTGTTAGTTGAAGTAATCGCGAGTGGGACCATCAACACAAAGGCGAGCATACCGACGAGGATGAATGGGCGCTTGCCCACGTCTTGTACGACACTAATCAGATTGAAGAGCCGGTCAAACCAAACATACGTAAGCAAGTGTAGCGCGCCATAAAAGAATGCAAACAAGCCGAGCATCCGCCGCACCTTGACCAACGAATTGATGCCGAAGATTTTCCGCAACGGTGTGACAGCGACGGTCAAGCTGAGAAAAACAAGCGTCAGCATCCCCGTGGTCCGGGTAGCAAACTCAAGCGGATTAGGACCAACTCGCTTGTGGTAAAGATCCCACAAAAGCAGCACGAGCGGGATAAGAGCGTTTATGAAAACAACAACTTTAGGAAACGTCATAAGTACGAAGGACCTCAGAAGTTCTTCACCAGGTCCATTCCTTGATACAGATATGCAACCTGCTCCGCATAACCGTTGAATAGCAGCGTGTCGCGACGGCCGTATTCACCAATTCTTCGTTCCGTCGCCTGGCTCCAACGCGGATGCGCAACATTTGGATTCACATTCGAATAGAACCCGTATTCGTCAGGAGCCTGTATGTTCCAGGTTGTCGGCGGCTCATCGGCCACCAGAGTGATCTTCACTACCGACTTAATACTCTTGAAGCCATACTTCCATGGCACGACAAGCCTGATAGGCGCCCCGTCCTGAGGCGGCAGCGTTTCGTCGTACATTCCTGTCGCCATGATCGTTAACGGATGCATCGCTTCGTCGAGACGCAATCCCTCAACGTAAGGCCAGTCCAAAATGCCAGTTCGTTGATTCGGCATTCGCTCGGGATCGAGCAGTGTTTGAAACGCAACATAACGTGCTTGAGACGTTGGTTCGACTTTCGCAAGCAACTTCTGCAAAGGAAAACCGATCCACGGAATCACCATCGACCAGCCTTCGACACAGCGCAAACGGTAAATGCGTTCTTCGAGTGGAAACTTCAGTAACTCATCAATATCGAAAACCTTTGGTTTGTTTACCAATCCTTCAACCGAAACCGCCCACGGTCGCGTAACAAAACCCTTTGCCGCGTAAGCAACACCGCTCTTCGACGTGTCAAACTCGTAAAAGTTGTTGTAGTTCGTGATCGCTTCCAAAGGCGTCAGCTTATCGTTGACCGTGAAACCTTCCTTGAGCCCCTCTGCAGTTGGTGCTTTGGCGACTTCCTGAATCTTTTCTCCCTCGACTCGTTCGGCGGGAGGCGGATTGAGACGACGATAGAGCAGTGTGCTGGCTGTTGCTGTTCCCGCCAAAACTGCCGCCTGTATGAATCGCCTGCGGTTTAAGTAAACGTTCTTGTCTGTAATCTTTTCTGGCTTTTCCACCATTTTTAAGACCTTGCTCTTTAGAATACCTCTATTAGTCGCTCGGTTCGCCAAATACTTACGGTTTGAGAGTGATGCTTGGATTGAAAAATCAAAACTCTTGAGTAAGTAGCTTACTAGAGACTAACATCACGCACGTTCTTGAGGATCCGCCCTGTCAAAGGACGATTGCGTGGAACAACCATCAGCGTTACCTTCCAGTAAAACCGCCAACGAACCCACCGAAAGTTTTGGATTACGCAGCAGACTTATACGCTGGGGAATCGTTTTGCTCGTCGCCGCCGGCATTCTTCTGATACCGGTTCCTTCCGGCATTACCCCTCAATCGTGGCGTTTGCTCGCGATTTTTGCAGCCACGATTACGGGTTCGATCGTTCGTCCAATTCCCGGCGCTGCAATGGTCTTGTTGGGCGTCACCGCACTGCCACTCTTCAAGGTAATGACAATCAACGAAGC
This sequence comes from Pyrinomonadaceae bacterium, assembly GCA_035758935.1. GTDB lineage: Bacteria > Acidobacteriota > Blastocatellia > Pyrinomonadales > Pyrinomonadaceae > PSRF01. Next base: position 4,666 of record DASTVU010000527.1, read on the forward strand.
CCTCACCGGCTACGCTGATCCCGTTGTTTGGCTCGTGCTGGCTGCTTTCTTCATTTCCCGCGGCATGATTAAGACAGGTTTGGGTCGCCGCATCGCTTTCCTGTTTATAAAAGCCATTGGCAAGCATTCTCTCGGGCTCGCATATGCCCTCGCTTCTACGGAGGCAGTGCTGGCTACGGTGATTCCGTCAACAGGTGCTCGCTCAGGTGGAATCATCTTTCCGATCGCGAAAAGCCTGGCTGAGGCTTACGAATCTCGACCCGGGCCAACTGCCCGTCGCCTCGGCAGTTTTTTGATGACAAGCGTTTACCAATGCAACGTGATTGTTTGTGCGATGTTTCTCACGGGGCAGGCGTCAAATCCGATCATCGCCCGCTTCGCAAAAGAGGTCACCGCGATTGACATCACGTACGCTCGTTGGGCCATCGGGGCAATTGTCCCCGGACTGCTGAGCCTTCTGCTGGTGCCGTGGATCCTGTATCGCGTCTTTCCGCCCGAGGTGAAACACACGCCCGCTGCAAGCGAGTTGGCTTCGACCGAGTTGAAGGCCATGGGTCCGATGAAATGGTCTGAATGGTTGATGCTCCTGGTTTTTCTCCAGGTCGCAGCCCTTTGGATGACCACTAAACTGCATAACATCGACTACGCCGTGGTAGCACTACTCGGAATCGGCGTGCTGTTGATCTCAGGTGTACTCGACTGGGAAGATCTTGTTAGCGAAAAGGCCGCATGGGGAGTATTCATCTGGTATGGCGGTCTTATTCGCATGGCGGAAGCATTGGGCCAAACGGGAATCACCAAACGATTTGCAGAAGCCTCAGCAAGTTTGACGACTGGTTGGAAATGGTGGCTCGCGCTTGCCTCATTGCTCCTAATCTATTTCTATGCGCACTACGTCTTCGCGAGCATCACGGCACACGTGACCGCGATGTTCACCCCGTTTCTGATTGTGATCCTAGCCGCCGGCGCTCCGCCATACCTGGCCGTGCTTTCGCTGGCCTACTTCTCAAACCTGGCAGCATCGTTAACCCACTACGGCACAACGCCCGCGCCGATCTACTTCGGCGCAGGTTACACAACACAACGAACCTGGTGGACAGTTGGATTGCTCACGTCGTTGATAACTATCTCTGTCTGGACTCTAGTCGGTTTCACTTGGTGGAAAGTTCTGAGACTTTGGTAAACAAACATGGCAGGATATTCCGGAACCCCTCTCGCAAAGAAGATCGGAATCAAGGAAGGATCTCGAATTGCGTTGGTAAACGCGCCAAAAGGCTTTCAATTCGAACCGAAAGAATTGCCTGACAATGTCGAGTTCCTAAAACCAACTGCCAAATCACTCGATATCATTCTGGTTTTTGTTACTACCGAACGAACGCTCGCCAAAGACTTCAGCAAACTCGCTGCAAGACTTACTGCAAACGGAATGATCTGGATCGCATGGCCGAAGAAAAGCTCAAGCGTCGCAACTGATCTTTCGTTCGCACGCGTTCAAAGAATCGGTCTCGACGCCGGACTGGTTGATGTAAAGATCTGCGCAGTTGATGACACGTGGTCAGGACTAAAGTTTGTTTATCGTCTCAAGGATCGACCATCACGATAGTTATCCACAGATCCTGAGGAAATCTCTGTGGAAAACGAGGTGCAGAGTTTTACAAAGCTGTTACAAGCGCATATTTAGAACACTTTGCACACGTGAGCGGCGTGCGTAGAAAGTCTTGCAGATGAACGTGTTAACTCATAACACGTCATCGCGCGTATGTGACATTTATCACTTGGTCCAAATCATTTTTTGTGCGCCCTACTAATTGTAGGACCACGAAAAATAAATACGAACTAGTTGCGCCAAACATTCGGCGAACAGTTTTTGGCGTACGTAATTGCATTCAAAATCTCTAATGAAATCGAATGTCTCTCAGATGCGCTGGCGACAATTCAGACACAGAAACATTCGCTTCAGGTGAGTGATGTGATCACGTATCCTCTCATTCAAGAGACGTTTGCGTTGCTTGAAAGTAATGTTGAATCGCAGATCGATCGACAAAATTTTGGAGTTGATTTCGAGTCGAAACAAATCTGAAAAAGGTGTTGCAAAAAAAGTGTCGATGTCTATAATGCCATCCCTCGCTGACATATTGATTGCCATTTACAAAAGTTGGATCAGCGGCCTGTTGAATGATCGTTTGAAGGTTAACTAGCTCTCATCTTTTTCTCGCAATTGCCCGGAGACCTTCAACCTCAGTAAGTCAGGTAAATGTTGGGGCGTGACTCTTTGTGAGTTGCGCAAGGCAATCTAGGCGATCGCCCAGTGGGATCTTCGCCAAATAAATAACCCCCAAATCGATGTCTTTGCCGGAGGACTTAAGTGCCGGACGAAGGTGTAGTGTTGTCCGTTGTACGGATTGCAAGCTAAGTCTTGATGCCCAGCCGGAGTTGTGTGATGACCGAGATACAGTTACCCCCCCAAGTAAAGAATTGTCCAATTTGTACTAAAGAACTTCCGATATCCGAATTTGGAATTTGTCGCGCGCGCAAGGATGGACGCAACCTCTATTGCAAGAGCTGCATTCGCCAAAAGGTCACCCAGAGCCGTCGCGCTTTGAAGGAATACAAAACTGCCCGCAAGAAATACATCTCGCAACAAGTTGAGATTGCAGAGCTGCTTTCAAGTGATTCGTCCGGCAACGGTCACTATCACGCGAAAGCAATGAGCAAGTTGTCTCCCGTCGAGCGTGTTCGCGATGCGATTAGACGCGGCTCGAAAACACAACGCGAGATCGCGCAGGAAACAAAGCTCGGAAAGGACGAAATAGGAGACGCATTAGCAAATCTCCTACTTTGGACTCACGAGATCAGAACGCAGGTCGTAGATAACACTCGGCTCTATTTCCTTAACGATACAGCCGAGCCTGCAACGTTGGACGACGAGCCACATCTCCCGGCTAGAAAGCAGGACGTGCCGAGTTCGTTCAGTTGTTTGCAGGGATTGATGCCCGGAAGAAACCCGGAAGGTGAACCCGCAAAAATCGGAGGCTGGGTGGCAGCCTAGCCCTCGGATGTGCTTAGTACTTGGTGCTTAGTGCTTCGGCTGATTAACAAAGCACTAAGTACCAAGTTCAAAGTACAAGTTGAGCAATATATTTAGTCGGCGAACGCCTGTAGCACCTCACTGGCATGGTCTTCAGGCTTTACCTTCTCGAAGATCTTTTTGATCTTGCCTTTCTCATCGATCAAAAAAGTGGTTCGGTGAACACCCATGTACGTGCGGCCCATAAACTTCTTCTCTCCCCAAACACCGTAAGCCTCCACGATCTTTCGATCCGTGTCGGCTAAAAGTGTGAACGGAAGACTGTATTTAGTCGCGAACTTCTGGTGAGACTTTTCGCTATCTGGTGAAACACCCAACACGGTAATACCCTGCTTTTTGAACGTGGAAAAGGCATCACGAAAGGAACACGCCTCTTTTGTGCAACCAGGCGTGTCGTCCTTCGGATAGAAATAGAGCACCACTTTCTGTCCGCGGAGATCTTTCAGGCTGACAGTCTCGCCGTTGGCATCTTTGGTTTTGAATGCAGGTGCAGTCGATCCCTCTTTGAGCATGTTTCGTCCTTTGTATTCGAGATGGTCTAATACCCCGAATTGTAGAGGATCAAGGTCACTTTCATGAAAGCTACCACAAAAAACAAGCACAACTACTGGATGGTGAAACAGGAACCTGAAACCTATTCCTGGGATGACTTCGTAAAGGACGGCAGCACTGACTGGTCCGGGGTGCGAAACTATCAAGCCAGAAATAATCTGCGCGCGATGAAACCCGGAGACAAGGTTCTTTTTTATCATTCCGGCAAGGGAAAAGAAGTTGTTGGCTTAGCGGAGGTTGTGAAAGGCGCATATCCTGATCCAACGGCCGACGATCCGCAGTGGGTGGCCGTTGACCTGAAGCCGGTAAAGCCGCTCGCGAATTCTGTTCAGTTGGCCGCGATCCGGTACGACAAGCGTCTGAGCCAACTGCCTTTGATTCGGCAGTCGCAACTGTCAGTGATGCCTTTGACCAAGGACGAATTCGACGTGATCGTGTCGATGGGAAGCAACAAAACGCGCAGACGGCAATGACGGAGGATGCAGTAATGTTCAAACAACTCGACTACACGATGATTGTTGTTTCCGACATGCAGCGCTCAGTTGAGTTCTATCGCGATAAGCTGGGGATTTCGATGAAGTTTCAATCACCTGATTGGACTGAGTTTGCGACTGGGACAACAACGCTCGCACTTCACGGAGGTGGTGTTCCCAAGCTTGCCGTCGCAATAGATCCGGATGGATTGCCCGTCTCCTTCGCGCAATTGATAGAGCATGGTGCTGGAGAGTAGTTTTACAGGATTAACAAGATGAGACAGGATTTACAGGATGAATCTTGTTCATCTTGAAAATCTTGTTAATCCTGTGAGACATCACTCGAAAAGCAGGCCACTCTGGCTTTCTTCAGGCGTCGCAGACTCCTTCAACCTCGGATAAACCTTGAAAAGCGGTTCTGGAGCAGGAACACGTTCCTCTTTCAGAGCCGCTTTGATCTCTAATGCGTTAACAACAGCCTGCCCGCGGAAGTGATTGTTGGTGATCACATAAGTTTCGCGTGTCTGCTTCGCAACTTCTTTAATTCTCACCAGCCACGGATCGAGCTCATCAATCGAATAAAGGTAGTTGTAACGTTCATCCCGCGGCGCTTTATCACGAAACCAGTTTTGATAGTTTCTGCCATGCATCCTGACGTAACCCACCCGCGACGTCGTTAACGCCGCCGGCTTAATCGATTTCTTAAACACTGGTTGATCGATGTTGCAGATCCCAACGCCGCGTTCTTCGAGCCATTCATACATTTCGGGAGTGTTCCAGGACGTGTGCCGCACCTCGAGCACTAGCGGATAATCAGAAAACCGTTCCAACAACTTTGCCAGGTAAATGCGGTCATCAGCGGTGTTTTTGAAAGACCAGGGAAACTGGAGCAGCACTGCACCGAGTTTCTTGGCCTTTACAAGCACATCCATTCCCTGCCGAAACTCCTTCTCATCCTTCTTCGTCGCTTTCCCGCGCTCGTGTGTAAACAGCCGGTGCAACTTTGCGGTAAAGGCAAACTCCTTGTTTCCGACAACGCGATTGGCCCATGATTTCGTGGTCGAAGGCGTTGGTGGCCGGTAAAAACTGCTGTTGATTTCAATCGTATTGAAAAACCGCGCTAGATATTCGAGAGGATCAAACGACTTTCCCGGTTTCTGAGGATAGACCACCTGCTCCCAGTCCTTATAGGACCAGCCGGCGGGACCGATGCGAACGATTTGTTTCGGCATTTCACCATTTTTATAGTGACGGGTTTGCAAGAAAGCAATCCATTTGACAGGATTAACAGGATTTACGAAAGGAGGTGACACCAATGCGTCTGACTGAGATGGTTTCGTGTTCTGGTTGAGCGGCGAAGCTTAGCCCGAGCTTACTCGCTCAAGTTTTGAGCGGGCTACCTAAACAACCCAAAGACCCAAACCTGATTGTCGGCTTTGATACAGCCGACGACGCGGGTGTATACCGCCTTCGAGACGACCTCGCACTCGTGCAAACACTCGATTTCTTCACTCCGATCGTCGACGACCCGTACGACTACGGCCGCATCGCGGCGCTCAATTCCATTAATGACGTCTGGGCCATGGCCGGAACTCCGATCACAGCGATGGCGATCACTTGTTTCCCCAAGAAGGGCGTCGATCCAGCGATTCTGAGCGAGATCATGCGCGGCGGGCTGGAGACGATTAATAAATATGGCGTCACATTGATTGGTGGTCACAGCGTCGACAACGAGCAGATCATGTTTGGTTACTCGGTTACCGGAGTCATCGATCCAAACAAAGTTGCGACCAACTCAGGGGCGTGGCCTGGTGATGTGATCATTCTCACTAAACCAATCGGGACGGGAGTTATTTCCACGGGCATCAAAAAAGCGCGCGCTGCCGATTCAGTTATTACCGGTTCGGTTGAGACGATGCTGACTCCCGGGAAGTACGCAGCCGAAGCGATGCGCGAGTTTGGCGTCAAAGCTGCGACGGATGTGACAGGCTTTGCACTTGTTGGACATACGTGGGAAATGGCTTGTGCCAGCAAAGTCACGATTGAGATCGACGCCAGGGCGGTTCCTCTTCTCGAAGGCGCCTTGGAATTAGC
>DASTVU010000528.1:0-4710 GCA_035758935.1 Pyrinomonadaceae bacterium
CGACCCGGACATCGACGGCACACTCGTCCCTTCCGCCCCCGGCGGCTCTCTAATGTTCACACCCGAACTCGCCACCCGAGCTTTGCAAACCCTGCACGACAAGTACGGCGAAAAGATCTACGGCAAGTACGGCTTCATCGACGCCTTCAACCCCAAGACCGGCTGGATCGATACGGACGTGATCGGCATCAACGTCGGCATAATCCTCCTCAGCGCCGAAAACGCCCGCTCCGGCAACATCTGGCGCTGGTTCATGCAAAACCGCGAGATCCCGCTCGCAATGAATCGCGTCGGGCTTGTGAAAAGCGCGTCAGGCAAAAGTGCTCATGCTCGTAGTCGGTCTCGAGTGTCATTGCAATGAAAAGGCTGCGTCTAAATAAGGGGGATAATGTTTACTATTCACCAGGGTAAATCAATATGACCTTCACAGTTGAATATGAGCGAGAAGACGACGGTCGATGGTTGGCTGAAGTCGTGGAATTGCCAGGCGTGCTTGCATATGGAACAAACTCTGATGAAGCCATCGCAAAGGCGCAAGCACTTGCCCTTCGTGTGCTAGCAGACCGGCTTGAACATGGCTGATACAATCTGATTGACAGAATGATTTTTCCATAGATAATTCAGGCATGAAGAAAGACAAGACAAACACGACGAAAACTTCAGTAGAGCGCCCTCTCCGCGCGATACTCACGAAAGAAGAAGTCAGAGAGAGAATCAAAAAGTTTTCAGAACGAAAGGAGCGGTTCCTTGCCACTGCTCGAGCGAGTAAGAGTTGAAGTTTATCTTCCCGATCCTCATCTAATTGAATACGACAACCTGTTGCGATCATTCGAAGAAGAGTTCACCTACGCATTAGGTGGCTGTACGATCGTGCGCGGCCTTGAGGGCAGCTATTTGTCTCATTTCGGAAAACGCATTCCGGATCAAGTCAATCTGATCTATTCGGATATCTCGCTGGCTCTCTCAACCGACTTTGCCCTAGTTGCCGGATACGTTGGTCAGTTGAAACGCGCGGCGAGTGAGGCTCTCTCCGAGGAGGCCGTTATGGTAACGGTCGAGCAGATCTATCACATGGTCTAATGTTTCGACGTTAACATTGCAACCTGTACAATGTCTCGACCTATCGGGCCATGCATCGACTGTCTATTCTCTTAATCGTTGTGTTTGCCTCAACCGCTTACGCGCAAACGAGCAGGCTGATTAAAGCTGGGGCGCCGGTGCCGGCGACCGTCGCGGGTTATGACAAGGGACATTGCACCACGCTTCCGAAGAATATTCGTATCTGCAAACTCTTATCTGATGACAAAGATACTTTCCTCGTTGAGAGAGACGGGAAAGGTGTGGGGACGTGGCCGGGGAATACTTTTCTGGCGGAGACTTCCGATTTCGAAGTGTTAACTGGTGATCTCGACAATGACCGTAAACCAGAGCTCATCGTGGCGAATCACGACGGAACCAGCAACGGGCTCGCTGTAGACTACTGGACCCTCTTTATCTTTCCCGATTCGGAGTTTAAGCACTTTACGCCGCCGCTGACATTCAGCGTAGAAGAATACGGAAGCTTCGGAACTTTCGTAGCCAGTGGCGGACGAGTAAACATTCTGACAACGAGTTGGGTCTCAAACAAGGATCCCAAAAACAGAAGAGGCTGGGGAACCTATCTTGTGGGCCAATGGTGGCGTTACCAGTCCGGCGAGCTCCGGCCGTTGTTGGAACGTCCGATTATTGCCCGGCGCTATCTCTTTAGTTTTGAAAGAGAGCGAGGAAACACGGATAAGCTCGATCGAATTCCCTTTCAATGGCTGAGCCATCCAAGCACTGAGCCGGTAAGAACGGAATTCATCACAAAGCAAAGCAAATCGAGCAAGTCCGGCGTGATTCAATCGGTGTCGAGAAACAAAGAAACACTAACGCTCGTGTTCAAGCCGGACGGTGAACAATCGATCACGTATATTTATCCCGGAGCTGAAGGCGACAACAGATTCGACTATTTTGGCGACGCAGCATCGGGCCGACTCTACCCAAACAACTATCTGCCATCACAACCGGAAACATGGTTGAAGAATAAGCGTGCCACTCGTCGCAGTTATGAAGACGACGGACTAGACGTCTTGTGGCGTGAACGATAACGATATGAGACTTCTGATCATCGGCGGCACTCGGTTTCTCGGCCGGCATCTGGTCACAGCAGCGCTCGCTCACGGTCATGAAGTCACGCTCTTCAATCGTGGTAATCACTCAACTCAGGCAGACGTGGAAACGATCGAGGGAGATCGCCACACCGAGATTCATAAGCTTAAGGGTCGCCGTTGGGATGCAGTCCTCGACACCTGTGGTCACCTGCCGAGTGCTGTTCGGGCCGCTGCAGAAACGCTCTCTGACTCAGTAAACCGGTACGTTTTTATTTCGAGCCAGAATGCGTATGCAGACGTCAGTGTTCCCGATATCACTGAGGACTATCCGCTCGCCACGTTGACCGACGAACAACTGAATCAGGCAAACGCCATCGATAAAAAAGGACAACCTTCTTACGGTGCCTTGTATGGCGGCTTAAAAGCACTTTGCGAGCGGGCAGCCGAAGAAATCATGCCAAACCGTGTGCTCGTACTCCGTCCGGGTTTGATTGTTGGTCCATACGACTATACTGATCGTTTTACATACTGGGTTAAGCGTGTCGCCGCAGGTGGCGAAGTTCTGGCTCCCGGTCGCCCGGAACGCTTTATTCAGTTCATCGATGCTCGTGATCTGGCTGACTGGACCATCAAGATGATTGAGCGAAATGCGACGGGCGCCTACAACACTCACGGGCAACCCAACACTCTAAAAATGCAAGGACTGCTCGACGAATGCAAGAACGTTAGTCAAAGCGATGCTCATTTCACATGGGCCAGCGAAGTGTTTCTACTGGAGCAAAAAGTCGCAGCATGGAGTGAAATGCCACTCTGGTTGCCGGAAGAAGCCGCTCCACACCTCAAAGGTTTCATGTTCATCAGCCCTCAGAAAGCAATCGCTGAAGGGCTAACTTTTCGTCCGCTTACTGACACGATCGGGGATACGCTCTCGTGGTATCAAACACATCACGCAAATGAATCATTGAAAGCTGGGCTCAACAGTGATAAAGAACGTGCGCTATTAGATAAGCTGCGTGCTCAACCTAACGGATGATGCCAATCGAGGGCGGCCACGGAGGGCCGCCCCTACAGTACCTTCGGCAGGATCCGACACCCGGTATCGCCGCAGACGCACAGAAAATAAGATATTTCGGGACGTACTGTAGGGGCGGCCCTCCGTGGCCGCCCTCGGTCGAACCGACACCTCCGAAGGGAGCGCTCGGATGCACAAGAAGACCTTCTTAATCCTCATACTTGCGGTACTCGCCTTTGTCCAAAGTCCCGGCACGGAGACGGTTCATTCACAGGGACGTCCAACGGTCACGGCGGAAATGCTCGATCGCCGGCGAGCGATTGAGAATGAGCTACAGTCGATCGCGATCGTCGAACGCAAACTGATGATCCCCATGCGCGACGGTAAACGGATCGCGACCGACGTCTACCGGCCAAAAGACACGTCAAAGAAGTACCCAACGATCTTCGTGCGCACTCCATACAACTTCAATTACTGGGATGTCCGTAACGGTGCGCCGCGCGATCTTTCTAGTGAACTCGAAGCAGTCAAGCGCGGCTACGCATATGTACAGATGAACGAACGCGGACGCTTCTTCTCGGAAGGCAACTACGACATTCTTGGTCCACCACTCACAGACGGAGTCGACGAATTCACCTGGATCTCAAAACAGTCATGGTCCAACGGCAAGGTCGGCACGATCGGCTGCTCCTCAACCGCAGAATGGCAGCTCGCGGTCGCCGCTCAAGGTAATCCTGCATATACGACGATGATTCCTCAGGGCTTCGGCGCCGGCGTCGGACGCGTCGCTCCGTACTTTGAACAGGGCAACTGGTATCGCGGCGGTGCGGTGCAGATGTTGTTCATCGCGTGGCTCTACGGCCAGCAGAACCAGGTGCGTCCGATGTTTGCGCCAGACACGTCGCAGGAAGAATTAATCCGTGCGTCGAAGGCGTTCGATCTTGCAGCGCAGTTGCCATCGGTGGATTGGTCCAAGGCGCTTCGTCATCTGCCTGTCAAAGACATCATGGTAGCGGCCGGTGGACCACGCGGTATCTTTGCGGATCGCATGCCGGTAGACACGGGCGGCGCGATGATTCAACGCGAACCGAACGATCCAGCCTGGTACAAAGGCGGCTTGTGGCACGACAACATGCGAATCAACATTCCGGGGTTCTGGTTTATGTCGTGGTACGACGTTTCAATTGGTCCAAACCTGGCCGCATTCAACCACGTGCGCAAGACTGCGTCTCCGGAGATTGCGAACCAGCAGTACGCAGTCATAGCGCCCACACTCCACTGCGCCTTTAAGCGTGCTACTGAAAATACGATTGTCGGTGAACGAAGCGTCGGTGATGCGCGTTTGAACTACGACGAGTTGACCTACGGTTGGTTTGACCACTTTCTCAAAGGCGACAGCAACGGGATTCTCGAGAAGATGCCGCCGGTCCGTTATTACACGATGGGCATCAACAAGTGGCAGACGTCTGACACGTGGCCGCCTGCCGGAGCACAGTCGCTCAGCCTTTTCCTCTCGAGTGGTGGTAAAGCAAACACGTCGAGCGGCGATGGCGTGCTGACTGATGT
>DASTVU010000529.1:0-4748 GCA_035758935.1 Pyrinomonadaceae bacterium
CGTTCGATCGCGTCGTGCATCTTCATGCGACTGCTGGTGTCGTCGCCGTCGGTCAGCAGGATGATCGCCCGGCGGGAATGTTCAGCGGACTGAACCATTAATTCTTCGGAAGTGGCCCAGACGGCATCCCAGATTGCTGTAGAACCAGCCAAACTCTGATTGGTTCCCGAAATCGGAGGCGTTCCGTTCACGATAACTCCGCCGCCGATGTAACCCGATGGCGGAACAAACTCGACGTGATCGATTGCACGTCGCAGTCGATCGATGCTCCCTGTGAAACCTTGTTCGAGAGTTGTTTCGCCGGTAAACGAAACAACTGCGGCCTCATCCCTTTGTGGTCGCAGAACGCTTTCGAGAAACGCGCGAGCGGCTTCCTTTTCCTCAGGCAGTGTGTATTGTTCGGAGATGCTCGTGTCGATCAGAATTGCAATCGAGAGCGGGAGATCGATGTTCTGTTGAAAAGTGAAGATATCCTGTGGTCGACCGTCTTCAAATATGCGAATGTCTTCGGCCTTGAGATCGCTGATGAAACGTTTGTTCTTGTCGGCCGCAGTGAAGAAGATGTTGGTGAGATTGGTTTCGGTTTTGATGACTTCGTCAGAGTCCTGTGGCAGTTCCTCGCGATTTCGCGGTGTCGGCGACGGTGATGCAAATGCGGTTGGGCTCTGTGTATTGCTCTCGTTCTTTGCTGACAAAGTGCGACTTGCTATTCCACCGCACAAGAACAGAAAAGCCAACACAAACAACAGCACTGGGCGACTTACTTCGCGATATTGCATCGTACTTCCGAAACTCCTTATTGCGTTACGCTGTCGGCGATCGCCTTGTAACCGCGCTTGGTTCTCACCTTTAGATCGCCACGTCTTTCCGCCAGCTTCACATCAATCTTTCTGAACGAGCCGTCGTAGCTCTTGTTTGTCGGGTTATAGGTGACAAGGTACTGCGCGCGCAGTTCTTTTGAAATTCTCGTGAACGAGCGCTCGAGCGATAGCATATCGCCGGTAAAGAAAGCGGCGCCGCCGGTTTCTTCGGCAAGTGTCTGCAGATCCTTGTCCTTTTTATCTGCGACCTGGCCGGCTTCGACACCGGGCACTGTTGACAGAAAACCGGCTTTGGTTGAAATGGCAAAGATAGTTGTCTCGGTGCGTTGAGCGATGTCGACCGCGTCGCGAATGTTTGCGCGACTGTAAGTATCCTCACCGTCAGTGACAATCAGCAATACGCGGCGACCAGGAACTGAACGCATCTTCTCATCGCAGAACTGCCAGACAGCGTCGAACAGTGCCGTCTGTGTCCCCATCTTTTTGACGCCGTAAACCGCCTTATCGAGCAGATCGAGTTTGTCAGTGAAGTCCTGCAATAAATTGATCTCATCGTCGAAGGTTCCAAACAGCACGCGATCCTTGCGCGGCTTCACCACGGTTTGGATGAAGTTCATTGCCGACTCCTGCTGAAACTTCAGTTTGCCGGCAGTCGATGGCGACGTGTCCATTAACACCGCGACGTAGAGCGGCGTGGTTTGCGAAAGATCGTCTGAAAAAGTTTCGATTGTCTGCGGGATTTTGTCTTCGAGAATAACGAAATCGCTTTGAGTAAGTCCGGGTACAAACTGACCCTTTTTATCCGTTACCGTGATCGGCAGACGGACGCGGCGAATCGCGATTTTTTCAATACCCTGCGGATTTTCCGCCGGCGGTGTAGGGGATGGAGAAGCCTTTGGTTTCTGCGCGGCGACAGAAAACGCGGTCGCGAGGCCGATGACAGCTACCGACAAATATTTGAATAAAAATGATGTTATACGTGCTGGCATGCTACATGGATTATGGTTCGGGAGCTGACCGCAGTCTATTGGGACCGGCGGTTCGATGCGTTCGATCCCGAACTTGTTGCCCTTTCTGGGTGATAAGCACCCGCGATCATAAGCTAAAGGACGCATATGTCCTATATGACTTATCGGTCCGGTACCGGTCGCAGGGTGCTACAATGCTCTCGAAAATTGTTCACGGCCCAACTTCGTCGCGCAACTAATCGCCTTCATGCCCGACCGCCCGAACAACTCAGACACCGCTGGTACCAATTCACCACCTGAGTACATCGCCCATTATCGCATCTTACGCAGACTGGGCAAGGGTGGCATGGGTGAAGTTTTCCTTGCTGAAGACACGAAACAACACGGCCGCAAGGTCGCTCTCAAGGTGTTGCCGCACGAGCTGACGACCTCGGAAAGCCGTCTGCGTCGTTTCAGACAAGAAGCACGCGCGGTCCTCGCGCTTAATCATCCAAACATTCTCACCGTCTTCGAAATCGGCGAGTCGCACGACAGTTATTACATCGCCACGGAGTACATCGACGGCGAAACTCTGCGCCACTGTCTTTGGCGTGGCCCATTGAAGCTTGATGAGTCACTCGGCATTGGTATCCAGATCGCAATGGCACTCGAGGCAGCGCACGCCGAAGGCATCGTTCACCGCGACATAAAACCTGAAAACATAATGTTGCGGCAGGACAAGTTCGTCCGCGATCGTTTTGTGAAAGTCCTGGACTTTGGACTTGCAAAACTGACGGATCGTGATACCTCCGGCGCTGATCCTGAAGCCGTCACGATTCCGATCACGGTGACCAATCCCGGCGCCATTATGGGAACCACGGGCTATATGTCGCCCGAACAAGCGCTGGGTGAAAATATCGACGAACGCACAGATGTTTTTAGTTTGGGTGTCGTGCTTTATGAAATGGTGGCTGGAGAGCCGCCGTTCAAGGGAAAGACTGACAGTCACACACGCGTTTCGATAATCGATCACGAACCGGTGCCGTTAGTCCAGCATGTCGCGGATGTGCCGCGGCAACTCGATCGGATCGTCGCAAAAGCTCTTGCAAAAGATCGTCTCAAACGTTACCAGACGATGACGGATCTAAAGCTCGATCTCGAACAGCTCCGCGACGAACTTCATACTACCGACAGCCTCGAGTTAATCAGACCGACGCCATCTATCACGCAGGCCGATGCTGTGTCGTCAACTCCGACAGCGGTCCAATCGCAGGTCGAGACTGTCACGGATCCCGCAACTGTCGCCAGCATGGCGCCTGCGGAGTCAAAGAAAAGGACACGATGGATTGACTTCGGCGCCATTGGTTTGCTGGTGGTGTTAGCGGTTGTTGCGGCAGTTCTGTATGCGTGGCGGTCACGACCAATCAACTCCGTTGCGATACTCCCGTTTGTTAACGACAGTAAGGATCCAAATACTGAATATCTATCTGACGGTTTAACGGAAAGCATCATCAACAGCCTGTCACGACTGCCGAATCTGAAGGTGATGTCGCGCAATGCGGCCTTCCGCTTCAAAGGCGCGAATCTCGATCCGGTTGAAGCTGGTCGTCATCTCAACGTGGGTGCTGTTCTGACGGGACGACTCGTCAAGCTCGACGATCGTCTGGTGATCAAAACCGAACTGATCAAAGTCGATGATGGCTCGCAGCTTTGGGGTGCTGAATACAACAGCAGTCTTGCCGACATCTTCTCTGTTCAGGACGAAGTCTCAAAGAAGATCTCGGAGAGTTTGCGGCTGCGGCTGTCCGGCGCGGATGAGGAGAAGCTGGCGAAGCGTTATACAAACGACGCCGAGGCGTATCAGCTTTACATGAAAGGCCGATACTTCTGGAACAAGCGTAACGAAGAAGGTTTCCGTAACGGAATCGACTACTTCAAACGCGCCGAGGAGAAGGATCCGACTTTCGCGCTCGCTTTCTCCGGCCTCGCTGATTCATACGCACTTCTTTCCGACATCGGTGTGGCGCGACCCGTCGATGAGATGCCGAAAGCGAAAGCGGCGGCACAGAAAGCTGTAGATGCCGATCCGACGCTCGCTGAAGCTTACACTTCACGCGCGTTTGTCAGACTCGCTTACGACTGGGATTGGTTTGGAGCGCAAAGCGACTTTCAGCAGGCGCTGAAGTTGAATCCGAAGTACCCGACAGCGCACCAGTGGTACGCCTCGTACCTCATGCAGATGGGAAAATTCAGTTTGGCAAAAGCGGAGATCGAGGAGGCTCACAAACTCGATCCATTGTCGCCCATCATCAGCTCAAACACAGGACTCTATTCCTACTACGAACATAATTACGATGATGCGATCGCGAAGTACAAACTGACGCTTCAAAGTGATCCTGACTTTTGGGTCGCGCGTCACTATCTAGCCCTCGCATATGTGCAGAAGGGAATGTACGACGAGGCGATTGCTGAGCTGCGCAAATTGATCAAGGCGCCGGCGAGTGGTCCAATACCGGACCAGGTGATTGAGGCTGAGACAGAAGCGGCGGCGTCGCTTGGGTTTGCGTACGGAATGGCGGGTAAACAGGTTGAAGCGCGTGCGATCCTCAAGCAGCTCGAGGCGCTGTCAAAGCGACGGTATGTTACCGGGTTGTACTTCGCGAACGTCTATGCCGGATTGAAAGACAACGACAAGGCGATTGAGTATTTGAATCACGCCTTTGAGGCGCGACATCCGGGGTTAGTGCTGATCCGGATTGAGCCGATGTTTGATGGGTTGCGAAATGATGAGAGGTTCAAGCAGCTAATCAAGCGGTTCGAGCCCATGCCGTGATCAAAGCCACGGGCGGCCGCGGAGGGCCGCGCCTACAGTAGCATCGATCATTTCGGAACGAGCTGTAGGGGCGGCCCTCCGTGGCCGCCCTCGGTTGAAATTCAACCCTATTTCTCTAACGACGCTAACAATTCTGCGAGCTCATCA
>DASTVU010000530.1:0-8291 GCA_035758935.1 Pyrinomonadaceae bacterium
GGTTACTGATGTACAACGTCGACCCGACGCTACCGCGTTACGGTACTGACCTCGTCCAACAATGACTTTTGAGGCAAAGCCCCTGTACTGACCCGATCCAAGTGTGGGAGGAAACATGAGCGCAGTAAATACGCAACCGCAAAGCACAAATGCCGTAAGTCTCGGTGACGAGGAAGCGGTAAAGAAAATCCTTGTCGATTCGGTGCTTGGTCTATGGGACGTCGTTAACAATCTGACGCGTTTGAAGCCGTCGAAGGGAGATCGTTATCGTGTAACTATTTTTGGTTCCGCGAGAGCTAAGCCCGGAACAGTTGCGTATGAAGAAACGAAAAGAGTCGCAAGAGCGCTGGCAAAAATGGACTGCGACATAATCACGGGTGGAGGCCCGGGGTTGATGCAGGCGGCAAACGAAGGTGTCGATCTCGGCGGTGAGGCAAAGTCTATGGGCATCCGAGTGAATCTACCGTTCGAGCAGGACGTAAATCCTTTCGTCGAGCTTGCGTATGAACACCGCACTTTCTTTACTCGCCTCCATCATTTCGTGCTCGCGTCGGATGCATTCATCGTCGCGCCCGGTGGAATCGGTACCGTGCTGGAGACGATGATGATCTGGCAGTTGCTTCAGGTTCGGCACCTCGAGCACACGCCGCTGATTCTGGTGGGAAAGATGTGGTCAGGTCTAGTCGAATGGGTGCGCGAAGCGATGCTCTCATTCGAGACGCCGCTCATTAATCCCGAGGACGTTAACATTCCTGTTTGTGTGTCAAATGCCGATGAGGCAATTGAGATCATTCAACGCCACAAAGAGGCGCAAGCGTTATGAGTCCTATAGGGCCTATTGGTGTTGGGTTTCATATCTTGGACGCTCGATTCCAAGCTTACGCATCTTCGAGCGCAACGTGCTTGGGTGAAGGTTCAGCAATTCCGCGGCGCCGCCTGGGCCTTCCAGTTTCCAGTGGACGTTCTTAAGCGTGCGCAGTATCAGGTTGTACTCGGTTTGTTCCAGCGTTTCGCCGACGAGACCCGCACCGGGCAACACGTCCAACGTGACAGCCTGCTTCGGAAGATCCACTTCTAAAGCTTGAGGATCGAGATCCTCGATCAAGCGTAGTGTTGACCCCGGGCTAATGATTACTGCTCGCTCGATCACGTTTCTCAATTCACGCACGTTGCCGGGCCAGGGATAGTTTCTCAGTTTCGTCATCGTTTCCTGCGGGATCGTCTCGATTGTTTTGCCGAGTTTCTGGCCCAACTGCTTCACGAGATGAGTCACCAGTATCCGTATATCTTCCTTTCGTTCGCGCAAGGGCGGTAGCGTAATCGGAAAGATATTTAGCCGGTAGTACAAGTCGGCACGAAACACGCCTTTTCGAACGGCTTCTTCGAGGTTGCGATTCGTGGCGGCGATCACACGAACATCAACTTTGATTGTGTGGCTCCCTCCGACTCGTTCAAACTCTCCTTCTTCGAGTACACGTAATAGCTTGGCTTGTAAATCAAGTGGGAGCTCACCGACTTCATCAAGAAAGAGAGTCCCACCGTTGGCGATCTCGAACCGTCCGATACGTCGAGCATCGGCTCCAGTGAAGGCTCCTTTCTCGTGACCAAACAACTCACTCTCAATGAGTGATCCGGGTAACGCAGCACAATTCACTTTGACGAGCGTATGCTTCCCGCGCTCGCTAAGTTTATGTATAGCATGGGCCAACAGCTCCTTGCCGGTGCCCGTCTCACCAAAAATTGAGACGGTAGTGTCGAGGGGAGCTACTTGTTCGGCCTTGCTGAGAACGCGTCGCAGCGCTTCACTGTTGCCGATAATCGCGCCGAAATTGCTGGCGACGCGGATCTCCTCCTGTAAATAGACATTTTCCTGGTGCAGTTGATCCTTCAAGCGTTGCACTTCTTCCAACGCCTTTTTCAGCGATTCCTCCGCCTCTCTTCGTTCGGTGATGTCGCGCACAATCGCGAGGATCTTGTCGCCGTTACATTTCACCATCGAGGCTTCAAAGGTCCGCAGGACGGAAGACATTTGAAGCTGGTATTCCATGAGGATCGGTTGATCGGTTTGAAACACATCGCTGAAACGGTGTAAGAAAGCGGCGGCGAGTTCCGGCGGGAGCATGTCTGATTGCTTCTTGCCCAGAAATTCACTGGGAGGCTTCAAAAGGCTTTCTTCATTACGCGCGTGGTACTCCAGATATGTTCCTTCGCGATCCAGTAAGAACATGAGGTCCGGTATGGCATTGAGGATGGCGCGGTTGCGTTCTTCACTGGCATGCAGAGCTGCTTCGCGACGCTGCAAATCTGCGCGGGCGTGTGCTTGCTCCAACTCCCACGACAACTGATAAAGGTAACCTGGGCGCTTGACGAGATAGCTTGAAGCTCCCAGCCTGAGTCCCTGCCGGGCTAACTCTTCGTCCGCTTCATTACAAACCAACACGATCGGCGTAGCCTGCTTATCATTCAGGATTAATTCCCGCATCAGGTTAAGCGCGTTGGGATCGGACAGATGAAAGTCCATGAGGACTACATCGAAGCGTTCCGCGTCATCTCGCAAGGTGGAAACCGTTTCGTGTTCGGTTGACACAACTTTCAGTTGAATGTGATCCGCGTGTATGGACAAGTGACGGCGCGTGTTATCGATGTCTAAAGAATTGGTTTCGGCGTAAAGAACTCCTAATGGCTTTGCCCGTCGCGCCGCGTCAGCACGGTAGTGATTGAAAGCACTCTCGAGTATTAGCGGTAGCTTGTCGAGATAGCCCTTGCGTTTGACTACGTAATCATCAGCGCTGGCCTTGAGCGCGGCCACGGCTGTCTCTTCGTCGCCCACGCCAGTGACAATTACAACCGCGACTGGCAAAGAATTCTCGCGGATGTGTGTGAGCAGACCCAACCCGTCACCGTCGCGCAACTGCATGTCAGTGAGCACCAGATCGATCGTCTCTGAAGCAATTCGCGCCAAACGGGCATGTGCTTCACCAATGCTGGAGACAGTTTCAAGACCGAGTTGAGGCGCGGTCCTGCTTAACGTTCGCAATGTGAGGTCGGCATCCCTTGGGTCGTCCTCTACATAAAGAACTCTCATGTCACAACCTTAGAAGGCATGTTAAGAGCGCACCAGTAGACCTCAATATTCGAGGCCACGTCCATAAACTTATCGAATTCAACTGGTTTGACGATGTATGAGTTGCATCCCAGCTTATAAGCCTCCTCGACGTCACGATCCTCGGTCGATGTCGTTAAAACAATGACCGGAATAGTCGAGAACTGAGGATGACTCTTGAGCTGCCGCAACACCTCCAGACCGTTTACCTTCGGCATCTTGAGATCCAGAAGAATACATATCGGAATGGGTTCGCCGGCTTCCCAGCGTTCGAAGAGAGCAAGAACCTCTTCGCCGTCGCGAGCGACATTGATTGGATTGAGCAGTTTACGTTTTGCGAAGGCTCGTGTCGTCAGATCCACGTCTACAGAGCGATCTTCGACTAACAGAATCGGCCTGATTGAGCTAGCCGGGTTTTGATTCATTTAGGAATCTCCAGGTAAAAAGTAGCACCATGGCCAGGCTCGCTTTTCGCCCATGCTCGCCCACCCATGCGTTCCATTGCCTTGCGCACTATCGCCAAACCGATGCCGGTGCCGGGATATTCCTCAGCGACGTTGAGTCGTTGGAAGATGTCGAAGATCCGGTCGTGATATTTCATGTCAAACCCGATACCGTTGTCTCTAACCCATAACAGGCAACTCTCGGCGCTTTCTTTCGAGCCGACTTCGATATGTGGATCCTCAACCTTGCTGGTGAACTTAATGGCATTGTCGAGATAGTTTCGGAGTGATTGGGCGAGACCATTGGCATCGGCCAGAACAGTGGCTCCATTAACCTGGACAACAAAATCAATCGGACGCTCCACTGCTTCGCGTTTTTTCTCTTCCACCAGCGAATTAATAATTGGTGCTACTTCAATACGGTCAGTCTTGAGCTCTCGGCGCTCCAGCCTGGAATAGGCCAGAAGATCGTCAATCAACTGATTCATCTCATTAGTCGAATTTTGAATCGTTTGCAGGAAGGTGCGACCTTCGCTATCCAGGCTGCCTGTGTATTCTTCCAACAAGAGCCGGCTATAACCATCTATGCCACGGAGCGGCGCCTTCAGGTCATGAGCTACGGAATAGGCAAAAGTCTCGAGCTCTCGACTCTTCGCATTCAAAGCGGCAGTGCGCGCTTCGATACGAGTTTCCAGCTCAGCATTGAGTCGATCGAGAGCTTCCCTGGCAAGGCGACGGCGACGACGTTCCAACAACAGGGCCGTGATGACGAGAGTTTGTACAACCAGCAGCGAAGCCAGGAGAACGATCCGCCATTTGTATTGTTCCCAAAGGGTAAACTCTCTGAAGAGAACGACGGCGCCACTCGGCAGACTGGTCTCGCTTATTCCAAGACGTTTCAACTCGCGCCAGTCAAACGTCGGAACGGACGAAGCGCTGTCTACCGGAATGTCCTGAGCTCGTGTACGGTTCCAGATCCGGCGAACAATTTCGGCGGCTTCCAATCCATTACGCTCAGAATCCTGCACATAGCCACCGACGATCCCGTACCCGACATTTCGACTTCCCATCCCGTAAATAGGGACCGATGCGGTTTGTCGTATCCTTTCCAACACATCAAAGGTTTGCAGAGTCTTTTCCGTTTCAAGCGCGGAACGCTGCCAGACGTAAAGGATCAGCGAATCTTTTGGCAAATCTTTCACCCGGTTCGATAATTCACTTACCGGGAGGTCCGTCAGATAAGAGATGCGAACTTTTTTGTCGTAGCCGGCAAGTTCTTCTCGAGCGACTTTTTCGAATCGCTGGTCACGTTCGGCCGATCCACTAACGACAAAAACTTCTTTAGTTCCAGGGTGTAGCTTGAGAGCCAGATCCAAGGTTTTTCGATGTGTATTAGCACGGATTATTCCGGTAATACCGGGGCCGGCCGTAAGGATCTCTTTAGGCGGGCGCCTGACTCCTACAAAGACTATCGGGGAATCCGTGAATAAATCCGTGCGGTACTGAAGAAGAAAATCGAGTGCGGGGTCCGGTGTGGCAATTACGACATCGATTTTTTGTCCCGCGTACTTTTCGCGGAGGTAATCATGCAGCAACTCCGCCTGATGCTCACCGGGAAACCGCGTCGAATCGAGGTATTCGCTAAAAAGCTCCCAACCGCTTGATGGCTCTGAATGCAGACCGGCCTGAAGGCCTTTGTCGAAACTGATGTTTCCGGCGAAATCCTTACTTTCCCAGTAGAGAACGAGTACCTTTTTCGTAGCATTAGAATCCTGGGCCATTGCCGTTGGCCCTGATATCCCCAAAAACACAACAACGCACAGTAATCCAGCGATGCGACTCACGGACTTAGAGGGTGTGTGCAATCTATGTCTCATCGTTAGGAAACTAAAACCCAAACTTCAGCGCAAACTGAATCTGACGCGACGAGCCGCTTTCGCCAGTTGGAAAACGCGTGCTCGTAATGCGACCAAATGACGGCGTGCCCACCGTATTACCGGGCCTTCCGAAATTAGCGTGATTGAAGACGTCGAAGACTTCGGCTCGAAACTGAACGCGCAAGCATTCGCCTATGTAAGTATTCTTGATGATCGAAACATCTGTGTTGTTGAATGCCGGACCGATGATCGCGTTTCGGCCCAAATTGCCGAATCCCGGTACTGCGGTAATCACGGAGGTGTCAAACCACTGTTCCACTTCACCAAAGACCGTGACAGGACCATGCACATCGGGGCGGAGCGTGTTGGGGACTCCATTCACGGTGCTATTTGTCGTTACCACACTAAATCGATTGCCGCTCTGTGACTGCACAATCACGCCAAGTTGCCAACCCGACACCAATCGATTTTTCTTAAAAGGCAGATCGTAGATTGAGCTAAGCACGAAGCGATGGCGTGCATCGAAATCAGAAGGTCCGCGTTCGCCCGGCAGGTCATAACTGTTCTGTACGAGAATGCCGCCAGTACTGAATGACGTGTAGTCGATCGATTTGGACCACGTGTAAGAGGCGTTGAATTGCCAGCCGTTTGTCAGGCGCCGCGTGGCTGTTAACCACAGCGCGTTATAACTTGAATTACCAGAGCTTCCGACCTCAGTGATGTTGCCGAGCGTAGAGCCGGCCAGTATCGGGCTACTTGGGGAAAGCGCCGGGTATGGCCGCACTCCATTTATTGGCTGATTAATGTTGCGGCGAGTAATCAGATGTGTGCCCTTGGAGCCAAGATACCCAATCATCAACGCCGTCCTAAAAAGTTCGCGTTGCACATTGAGATTCCACGATTGCACATAAGCATTGTCGTAGTTGCGATCAATTGACGCTGGTGCGAGACCGGAAGGACCAGCGAGGCTAATTGCATTATTGAGACGGATCGTGCCGCTGAAAGTCAGCGGCGTTGCCAGTGGTGGATTTCCACCCAGGGCAGTCACGATGCTTGTCATTGGCTGGTCAACGTAGATGCCGTAAGCACCACGCACAACAATCTCACCGTGACTAAAGGGAAGCCAGGCAAAACCAACCCGCGGCTGAATGTTGTGGTTTTCGTGATAGACCTTATCGAAATCGGTTCCCACACGAAGCAATGAATTGCTATTTGGATCGAAAATGATAAAGCGATCGTAGCGTTCGCTCGGCGTCATGTTCCAGTCATAGCGCAGACCCATTTCGAGTGTCAGACGCGGATGCAGTTTGTAGTTATCCTGAGCAAAGAACCCGAGGGCGCCCTGTGCGATGCTGGTCGATTGATTGCCGCGAGTAATGGAGAAGGAGTTTGCTGTTCCTGCTAAAAGGGAAACGATGCTGGGAAAATTGAATGAACCGGTCGTGCGCCTGAAATTGTTATTGAGAAACTGTCTGTACTCACCGCCCAGCTTCAGTGAGTGTTGACCAAAGACCCAGTTCACGGTATTGGCTATGACAAAGGTTGTGTCGCCACGTCCGGATGGTTGATTCGCTGGGCCCCCGAGATTAAGACCCCCACCGGCAATGTTGATTTGAGGCAGCCCGATTGGATCCTTTACTCCATTCTTAATACCCAACTCCGCCGGGTTGAGTTGCGCCAACGGTGTGCTGGACGACGAGAAGCGGTTAAAGCCGAAGCGTAGCTCGTTCACTATCGATTGGCTGAACGTGTGTGTTTCGTTGAGCGTGAAGATCTGTCGCAAAGCCCGCACGCCGAGGCCAAAGCCTGGAATCGTGTTACCTGTGCGAGTGGGTTCACTTGCCTCCGAGCGCTGAATTGCGTAATAACCGTGCACTTGATCTCTTTCGCGGTAGTTGTAGTTGATATCTGCGGTCCACTGATCAACGTCAACCGGAGCGTTGGCCGAACTGACGAACCGAGGTGTCCCGGAGGAATCAACAAAATTGGCTCGAGGAATGAAACCGATTAATCTTGTTACTACTGGATCAGTCGTTGCAGCGCGTTCCGCGTCGCTAAGCACCACACTGTTGATATCGAGTCCCTGGCGCTGCCGAAGGCCCTCGTACGAGACAAAGAAAAACAGTGTGTCGTGGATAATTGGACCACCAATGTTTCCCCCAAACTGGTTGCGTTTGAAAGGCGCCGGTTTATGGGATGTCAATTCAAAAAAGTTGCGTGCATCGAGAGCGTCGTTACGGAAGAACTCAAATAGTTCGCCATGAAAATTATTGGAGCCGGAGCGACTCGCAATATTGATCACCGCCCCTGAGCTCTGACCGTATTCCGCGGCAAAGGCTGAATTATCAGCCTTGAATTCCCGGATAGTGTTGATAGATGGTTGGAAACTGATTGAGCTGAAGGTCAGGTTGTTTAGCGTTATGCCGTTGATCTGGTAGTTGATGGTTTCCTCACGGTTTCCTGCCGTGTTGATCGCGAGTGACCCCAGGCCTCTCATCGGTGAAGCTGAGAACGCTCCTTGAGGCGGTGTTACCGAGCCCGGTACGAGCAATCCGAGATCAAGGAAGTAACGGCCATTGAGAGGAATTTCCTGGACCATGCGTCCGTCGATGACATGACCGACGGAACTGGTAGAGCGCTCGATACCGTCGTTTGTAGACAACACGGATACTTGTTCCGAAATGTCGCCGACCTCGAGCTGAAAGTCCTGAGTTATTCTCCGGCCAACCTCAATCCTCAATCTCTCGACTACCTGTTGCCTGAATCCTGCGGCACTGACTCTGACTGTGTAATCACCGACAGGCAACGCCGAGAATTGATATCTACCGTTGCTGTCGGATGTCGCCACACGCTCAACACCGATCGCAG
>DASTVU010000531.1:0-3405 GCA_035758935.1 Pyrinomonadaceae bacterium
CGCGTTCAGATCCCCACGTCGTGTAATACGGATCGATAAAAGTGAATGCGAGCGCACCTCCCGGCGTCAGTTTGCGCTTGAGCTCGTCTACGAGTTCGAGCATGTCAGTCTCACATGTATTGGTGAAGACTGAGAAGGCGACGATGTATGTAAACGACAAGTCCATCTGAGGAAGCGGCAGCGAGCGAACGCCGTTTGGGTTAAAGAAAAATGAAAACCGATCGTAGAAGAGCCAATGCGATTTTGGAAACGACGCTTTGCCTTGGTCAACCGAGTCTTTATCGACGTCAACGCACCAGTAACGTTCAGGATCGATGGTTGAATTCGGATCGAGCAGGATGTTGCCAACATTACCGCCAAAGTCGAGGATGTTTTTCCCACTCCAGTTCGTGTCTCCGAGCTGCGTGGAGAAGTAAGTGAACTGCCCGAATCTGGTGGAAGTGAAGGTCATTTTTTCAGAGATTTTCTCAATTGAGGCATTACGCGACCCTGTAGAAAAACTCACGATTGAGGTAGTTTGATCTGCCACTGTCGTCCTGAAAAGTATTGTACAGAACGATAACCAGCACACCTTTATTTACGCGGATGTAAATCTCGGATTTCATGAATCCGAACTCAAAACTCGCCGCGAGGGCAATCGTCCGCTGACCAGCTTCTTCCTCGAGATTCGCCAATGCCTTCGCTCGCACGGGTGGCCACGGAATCAGTTCATTCTCGCCCGCCCCAAAGATCTGAATACGGAACTGATCGCCATCACGCTGAATCTCACACTCTGCGATTCCACGCGTCTCGCGGTTCGTGTTGGCCCAACGACCAAGCAGTTTCTCAACATTCGACGCGGCGGCAGGATCGAGCAACGCCGAGTCGAGATGGCCGGTTTGTTTGAACTCAATCGCGCTACTCATATCGTCCGTGCTCCAGCGCGAAGTACTCGCGCACAAAAAAGTCGGCCCGCTTGCTGTTGTCTTTGAAACGATGAAACTGCGCGAGGACCAGCAAACCCTTCATGATCATTCCCTGCAACTCTGT
Organism: Pyrinomonadaceae bacterium; assembly: GCA_035758935.1. Lineage (GTDB taxonomy): Bacteria > Acidobacteriota > Blastocatellia > Pyrinomonadales > Pyrinomonadaceae > PSRF01. Next base: position 1,030 of record DASTVU010000531.1, read on the forward strand.
TTCAGCGAATCCGAAGTCAAAATTACACGTGAAACCCGCGCCGACCTTTGAAGTCGGCAGACCCGCAAAGACATTCACCCGGGCGTTACCCCAATCGATCAGTCCATCGGGACCGACGGCGAATACTTGTAACGATAACTGTCCATCTGATTCAGACATCACCATGCGCGCGATGCCGCTGGTGTTCGGATTTGAGTTGATCCAGACGCCAGGCAACGCGCGCGTGTCCATCGGTGCGTTTGATCCATTAATCTCAACGCGATCGCTGAGCTGAGCAAATTGCAATTTGAAGACTCCTATTCACGAAGTTCTAATCCAACTACGAATCATCAACCGAGTCGAGGTCGCCGGGTCGGCCAATGGCGTGCGCGCATGAATCGTTCGCGTGTTGTCGGAGAATAATAACTCTCCTTCGCGCATCATGAAATCAACTGTGCCTGTCGTATTTGTTACGACTTCCTCGAATGCGTCCAAAGCGCGCAACATCTCTTCAGAAAGATTTGCGCCTTCAGACCTCAAAGCGAGATCGATGGTATAACGTCGCCAACACACCGTTTTGTCAGTGAGCACCGGACGCCATGCGACACCGCCGCCGAGATAAGGCGCAAGTTGCCAGGGCGCGGGCTCGTTTTCGAAAAGTTTAAGCGTTGCCGGGCCAAGATGTTCTGCGACGTCAGTTCGAATCGTATCGAGGTCCAGTATTCTTGAGCGTCCGCCGCCGGCGTTGTCTGCGTTGACGCAGACCATTGATATCAGTTCGACAGGCGTTTCCCAATCGGCGCAGTCAGTGTGTAGTCTTTCACTCTCGCGGCCGCCGCGGGCAGACCCTATGTCGGTTTGCGGCTGGATGTAATGAACGAGCTGCGCACGCGGCTTTTCGTAAGGACGCGCCACGAGTTCGCCAAAAGCGCGATTGATGGCGACGAACAGCCGGTTGCCCTCGTCGAAACGAAGACCTGAAACCAAAACGCAGTAGGGACGCTGTTGCAGTCGTTCCTTGATCAAACTTACTAATTCATCGAAAGCATCTGTATTTGCTTCGCGAATCGAATCGTGTACAAACTGCTGGAGCTCGACTGAATAGAATTCTTTGTTATCGTAAAGGGGCAAACGCTCCGCCGCGAGCAAGAGTTCGCGGGCGAGAGAGTCGGGTACCTGTACTTTATGTGTCTCAGGAAACGGCGCGAGCATGAGTGCTCCATTCTGAGGCCCTGAAGTGCGTGTCGACAGTCTAGAGAAGCGCGATCAGAAGTGTCAACATAAACTAAATGCCGGACATAAACGAGGCGTTCCCTCACAAATTTTGCATCAATCTGGATCGAAGACCCGAGCGCTGGGAGCAAATGCGCTCGAAGTTCGAACGCTGCGGTGTTGAGGGCGTGCAGCGATTTGCGGCCGTCGACGGTCAACAGACGATCGTTCCGGCGAACTGGTCCGACTCTGCCGGCGCTTACGGGTGTTTGCGCAGTCATCTCGAGATCATTAAGGAGGCGCGCCGGCTTGGCTGGCCCAACGTGCTGATCTTCGAGGACGACGCGGCGCTTGATCCTGAATTACATGAGAAATTCAGTTCTTATTTACAACAGGTGCCGTCTGACTGGGAGATGTTGCACTTTGGGGCGAATCACATGGCGGCGCCGGTTGAGGTTTCGGCTAATGTGGTCAGAATTACGAGTGCTAATTCGACGTTTGCTTATGCGCTGAACGCGGCGGTGTTTGATTCGTTTATCGAGCTGAATACGCGCGCGTTGACGGCAGTTGATCTAAATAACCGCAAGCTGCAGACCGAGCATGCTTGTTACTGCTTCATGCCACACCTGGCGTGGGTTGAGGATCTTAGTTCGGATGTGCAGGTGCGGCAGAAGTATCACTGGTATTTGAAGGAGTCGCTGGTGCTGCATGGTACGGAGATGGATCAGATACTCGAGCGAACGGCGGTGATTATTAAACGCACGGCAAACGATTCAGAGAACCTGCACTTCTTGATGAGGTTCTATCAGAAATACTTACCCGGGATTGAAATTGCCGCGGATTCTGACAGATCATTTCTGATTTTCACGGATAGCAATGTGTTTGTTGAGGAGTGGGACATTCGCGGGAATTTGAGGATGTGCGAGAAGTTTGATTGTGCGACGGGTTTTCGGAGTCTCGTTGAGTTGACGCCAGAGGCGACGCGGATGTTGAGAACGAGTAAACCGATGATCCTGACACCGTGGTTTGATGCGAATGATTATGAGCGCAGTGAGAAGCGTGAGCGGTTTGAGAGGTTTTGTATCTTTAATCGCGCCAGCTTGCGAGCAAGTAACCTAAGAGTTTTCGAGTCACCTAACGACGCGTTGCTCATGGCGTAGAATTCAACCGAGGGCGGCCACGGAG
>DASTVU010000532.1:0-3186 GCA_035758935.1 Pyrinomonadaceae bacterium
TTTGCGCCACCGCGTGAGTGTAAACAACCTCGTTGACCATCACCGTGCCGGCGTCGACCTGTTCGGCAATCCGCTTTCCTCGAGCGATGTCGCTGGTGAACACGCTGGCTGTCAAACCGTAGATACTGTCATTCGCCAGTCTGATCGCCTCTTCGTCGGTCTTGAAGGTCATGATCGGGAGGACAGGACCAAACGTCTCATCGCGCATCAGCTTCATCGAGTGGTCGACTCCGGTCATGACTGTTGGCTCGTGAAACCAACCTCCTGTGCCGTTCAAGCGATGACCACCCGTGCGCACTTTTGCACCTCGTGCGACGGCGTCGCCGACGTGGTCTTCGACGATCAGCAACTGTCGTTCATTAGTCATCGCTCCGATGTCGATCGCATCCGTCGAGGCTTTGCCCTGCTTGAGCAGTTGCGTTTCCTTAACGACAAGCTCGGTGAATTTGTCGGCAATGGATTCGTGCACGTAACAACGCTCGATCGATGCACACGCCTGACCGGAGTTGCAGAAAGCGCCCCAGACAGCCGCGCGAGCCGCATTTTCCAGACTCGCGTCTTCGAGAACGATCATCGGATCTTTGCCGCCGAGCTCGAGCACTACAGGCGTCAAATGTTTTGCCGCCATTTCAGCGACGCGCTTGCCAGTGTTCACACTGCCCGTGAACATGATCTTGTTAACACCTGCATCGACGAGCGACGAGCCCGTGGATCCATCGCCGGTAACGATTTGGACCAGACCCTCCGGTAGTTGAGCCTGTTTGAAGACGCTCTCGATCTTCAACGCCGTGAGTGGTGTTAGCTCACTTGGTTTCACCACGACCGCATTGCCGGCCATTAACGCCATTGCAACTTCATCAAGAGGCGTGGCCCACGGAAAGTTCCACGGCGAAATGATCCCGACAACGCCGAGTGGTTTGTAAACGATGTAGGAGCTGCGAGCCATGAAGTTGTACTGGCCCAGACCGACGCGGCTGCGGTCGAGTAGTTTCTTCGTGTTCTCGGCAAAGTAGTGCATGAGATCGAGTGTGGGGACGATCTCCATCGCGATTGCTTCAGTAACTGGCTTGCCGGTTTCGCGTGAGATTAGTTTGGCGATATCTTCGAGCTGGTCCAGGACAATCTCGCGAGTACGCAGAATGAAGCGACCGCGCTCACGGTACGAAAGCCTGGCCCACGCAGGCTGCGCAGCCCGGGCGCGGTTTACGGCAGCGACAACATCTGCAGCGTCCATCAATGGCACGCGTCCGTTTTCCTTGCCCGTTGAAGGATCGATGGAGACGATCTCGCGTGTTTGGGTAGCTGGAAGCGTTTGAATACTCATCGCGTGCCGTGATTATCCATCCAATACGCCGTCAGGTACAATGCAAATCCGAAATCTTAAGTGACTTTAGTGCCTTTTTGTGGCAAGGAGAGGCTTTAATGATTAGACCCCAACTCAAGGAGTTTTTACGGCGCATGGCGCCAAAGTCTGTCGCGATTATTCCCGGCGCACACGATACGCGGCGCTCAAACGATACTCATTATCGCTTTCGCCAGGACTCCGATTTTTTCTACCTGACGGGCTTCGAAGAGCCTGACGCACTCGCCGTCGTCAAGCTCGAAGGCGATAAGAAGTACACTTTGTTTGTGCGTCCAAGAGATCCCGAACGAGAGATTTGGGATGGACGGCGGGCAGGTATTGAAGGCGCGAAGAGTGAATTTGGGGCTGAAGATGCTTTTCCGATTGCAGAGTTTGAGTCGAAACTGACCGACTTTCTCGACGGTACGGACGTGCTTTATTACCGTCTCGGCGAGGACCCGGATCTCGACAACACCATCATTAAAGAGATCGCACGCATGCGTTCACTGAATCGCAAGCCGATCCATCCACCGCAAACAATTATCGACCCGGCCACGATCATCCACGAGATGCGTGTGCTGAAGAGTCCGGAAGAGCTGGAGATCATGCAGACTGCGGCGGACATCGCTGCCGAAGCTCATTGCGAAGCGATGAAGGCAGTGCGACCGGGTATGCAGGAATACGAAGTCGAGGCGTTGATCGAACAGATATTCCGCCGTCGCGGCGCGGCGGGACCGGCGTATACGTCGATCATCGGTGGTGGTCCAAACGCCACCGTGCTTCATTACATCAACAATGATGGTCAACTACGTGACGGTGACTTGTTACTGATCGACGCGGGCGCGGAGTACAAGGGCTATGCGTCAGACATCACACGCACGTTTCCGATCAATGGTCGTTACACAAAACCACAACGTGAAATCTACGACCTGGTGTTGAAAGCGCAGATGTCGTGTGTGGAGATGGTCCGACCGGGAGTTACGCACGATCAGTTGAAGCAGCACTCGATTGAGGTTTTGACTGAAGGCATGGTTGAGCTGGGGCTACTGGAAGGAAAAACACAAGAGCTCATCAAAGATAAGAAGTACGAGAGGTTTTATATGCACGGGCTCGGGCACATGCTCGGCATCGATGTGCATGATGTGGGGCGCTACTACTTCGGCCAGGAATCACGCGCGCTCGAACCGGGTGTCGTGATGACTGTCGAGCCGGGTATCTACATCGCACCGGATAGTGAAGGCGTACCGGACAAGTACCGTGGGATCGGGGTGCGGATTGAAGATGATGTGCTCTGCACGAGCAACGGCCCAAGGGTTCTGACGACCAAAGTCCCCAAGCATGCTGAGGAGATTGAGGCGCTGATGGGACAGGATTAACAAGATTTTCAGGATGAACAAGATATCGTGTAAATCCTGTTAATCTTGAAATCCTGTCAAACCATCTTGTGAATAATCGCGTCCGCAAACTCCGCGGTCTTCGCAGTTCCGCCGATGTCGCGCGTCCGCACCTTTCCTTCTTCAAACACCGCAAGCATCGCTTTCTCCGTTCGATCCGCCGCCTCGCGTTCGCCGATATACCGCAACATCAAAATCCCTGATTGCAACAACGCCGTCGGATTCGCGATGCCCTGACCGGCGATATCAGGCGCCGAACCATGCACAGCCTCAAACACCGCACCCTTCTCACCGATATTCGCGCCTGGCACCAACCCCAGCCCACCAACCAGTCCCGCACACAGATCCGAGACGATGTCGCCGTAAAGATTCTCAAGCAGCATTATGTCAAACTGTTCCGGCCGCATCACGAGCTGCATACACGCGTTATCGACTATCTTGTCGTCAGCA